>JBCCTP010000041.1:0-17298 GCA_039198505.1 Actinomycetota bacterium
GCCGGCCGCTCGAACTCGGACGCGGTCTCGGCGCATTCGTCCGCGAGATCCACGAGCTGAGCACCGACCTGTCCGGGGGTGTGATCGACACGACCACCGGTGAGATCGGCGACGGCGGCGGTGACGCATCGCGCCTCGGGTCAGATCCAGACGGTGGCGACGGCACCATCGAGCCGCTGCGAGCGCCGATCTCGCGCAAGGCCGTCGATCGCCTGATGGATCACTACGCACTCGATGCCTTCGCCGCCACCAACCTCGTGCGGTACCTCGGGGAGCAGTCCGAGTCCACGGGTGCCGTCCCCGACGACCGCACGGTCGTGGTCGAGCGGTTCCGCGACGAGATCGGCGATTGGCGCGTGTGCATCCTCTCGCCGTTCGGCACTCCCGTTCACGCACCGTGGGCGATGGCGATCGAGCGGCGCCTCACGGACGAGTTCGACCTGCCGGTCGAGACGATGTGGGGCGACGACGGCATCGTCGTCCGGCTTCCCGAGTCGGCCGACGAGCTGCCGATGGATGCACTCCTCATCGACCCTGACGACATCGACGAGCTCGTCGTCGCCACACTCCCGCAGACCGCACTGTTCTCCGCCCGCTTCCGCGAGTGCGCCGGGCGGGCACTCCTCCTTCCTCGCCGACGACCCGACAAGCGAACGCCGCTCTGGCAGCAGCGCCAGCGCGCCGCCGACCTGCTGGCGGTCGCGTCGAAGTTCCCGACGTTCCCGATCCTGCTCGAGGCGTCCCGCGAGTGCCTGCAGGACGTGTTCGACGTGCCGGCGCTCCGCGAGGTGCTCGGCCAGCTCCGATCGCGCGCCGTCCGGGTCGTGAGCGTCGACACCAACAAGGCCAGCCCGATGGCGTCGAGCCTGCTCTTCAACTGGATCGCTGCGTACATGTACGAAGGTGACGCGCCGCTCGCCGAGCGTCGGGCGGCCGCGCTCGCGCTCGACCGCGACCTGCTGCGAGACCTCCTCGGCGCCGAGGAACTGCGCGAGCTGCTCGACCCCGACGTGCTGGCCGACGTGGAACTCGAGCTGCAGTGTCTCACCGACGGCCGACGCGCCCGCTCGCCCGACGAGCTCCACGATGTCCTCCGCAAGGTCGGCGACCTCACCGCCGCCGAGATCGACCTCCGCTGCGAGGCGTCACCTCCCGGGTCGGACCCGGGAGGTCACACCTGGATCGGACGGTTGATCGAGGAGAAGCGGGCGATCGAGATCGGGATCGCCGGCGAGACCCGCTACGCCGCCGCCGAGGACGCCGCTCGCTATCGCGACGGGCTCGGGTGCGCGATCCCGCTCGGACTTCCCACGGCGTTCACCGACCCGGTCGCCCGACCGCTCGAAGAGCTGGTGGGTCGCTTCGCCCGCACGCACGGTCCGTTCGTCACCGCCGACGTCGCCCGCCGCCTCGGCGCGCCGCCCGAACGCATCGCGGGCGCGCTCGCCGCACTCGAAGGTGACGAACGGCTCGTCGTCGGCGAGTTCCGGCCCGAGGGCATCACGCGCGAGTACTGCGACGTCGACGTGCTCCGCCAGCTCCGCCGACGATCGCTCGCCGCTCTCCGTCGCGAGGTCGAACCGGTCGAGCAGGAGGCGCTCGCCCGGTTCCTCCCGGCATGGCACGACATCCCGGCCCAGCGACGAGGGGTCGACGCACTCGTCGAGACGCTCGGCGTCCTCTCAGGCTCCGCTCTCGTCGCGTCAACCATCGAGACCGACGTCCTGCCGGCCCGCGTCGCGTCGTACCGACCCACGATGCTCGACGAGCTCTGCACGGCCGGAGAACTCGTGTGGGTCGGCGCGGGCGCCGTCGGCGCCAACGACGGCCGGGTGCGTCTCGTGTTCGCCGACCAGCTCGCCCTCCTCGCTCCCGGGTGGGACCGCGACGATGCACCCGAGGGCGCGATCCACGACTCGATTCGCACGCTGCTCGCCGAGCGCGGCGCCAGCTTCTGGAACCAACTCCGCGGTGCGGCCCCCGGCGCACAGGATCCCGAGATCCTCGCCGCGCTCTGGGACCTGGTGTGGGCCGGCGAGGTCACCAACGACTCGCTCGCACCACTCCGCGCCGTGGTCGGTGGCGCCTCGACCCGCGGCCCGAAGGCCGGCTCGTCCACCCGGAGCCGGGGCGGCCGTCCACGACCCGGTCGACTCAACCGGATCGGTCCGCCCGCGGGGCAGGGTCGGTGGAGCCTGGTCGCGCCGCTGCTCGAACCCGCCCCGCATCCGACCGAGGCGTCGCACGCGCAGGCACTCCAGCTCGTCGAGCGGTACGGCGTCGTCACCCGTGAAGCCGTGCTCGCCGAGGGACTCGCCGGCGGGTTCACCAACGTGTACGGCGTCCTCAAGGTGCTCGAAGAGCGCGGCCAGGTGCGTCGCGGCTACTTCGTCGACGGTCTCGGCGCGGCGCAATTCGCGGTGCCCGGCGCCGTCGATCGGCTCCGATCGGCTCGGGAGACCCCCGATCCGCTCATCCACCCCGAGGCGGTTCCGTCGCCCATCGTGCTCGCCTCCACCGATCCCGCTCAGCCCTACGGCGCCGCCCTCGCATGGCCCGCCACCTCGGGGCGCCCCGCTCGCTCGGTCTCGTCGCTGGTCGTGCTGCGGGCCGGCCGACCGCTCGTGTGGTTCGATCGCCGCGGCCACCACCTCGTCCTCTTCCCGGGTGCGCTCGACGATCCGTCGTGGGCCGAGGCGTTGATCGACCTGGTGAAGAACGGCCGAGCGAAGAGCGTCGAGGTGCGCAAGGTCGACGGCGAGCCGCTGCTCGGCGACGACGTCCCCGAGGGTCTGCTCGACCTGCTGCGGTCGGTCGGATTCACCGACGGCTACCGCGGCCTGACCTACCGCTCCTGAGGGCCCGGACCTTCCGGGCGAGCCCCGGGGTCAGCGGAGGATGAGACGATTCCGGCCGGTCTGCTTGGCCTGATAGAGCGCTTCGTCGGCGCGGTCGACGAGGCGCGTGACACTGGTGGCCGGGCCCGACGACAACCCGATCGACACGGTGACCGATGCCGACTCGCCGTCGGGGAGATCGATCGTCGCGCGCTCGATCGCATCGCGGATCCGCTCGGCCACCTCCGCGGCCTGCGTGGCCGAGGTGTCGGGCAGCAGCACGCTGAACTCTTCGCCGCCGTAGCGGTAGGCGACGTCTCCGGCGCGCACGTTGCGCGAGATGATCGATGCGACCCGTCGGAGCGCGTCGTCGCCGGCGCCGTGGCCGTGGGTGTCGTTGAACCGTTTGAAGTGGTCGACGTCGATCATCAGCACGACCGTCGGGCGGGTCCCGCTGCGCGCCTCCTCGGCGAGATCGTCGTCGAGCCGTCGTCGGTTCGCCAGCCCGGTGAGCCCATCGGTGTACGCGATTCCGGTCAACCGTTCGGCGTGACGGTTCCGCCTCATCGCGAGCGCGCCGAGGAACAGACCGAGGAGAGCAATCGTCGCCAACACGATGGTCGTCAGGTCGAGACCGGACTCGGACGCGTCGGGGGTGATCGGGTCCGCAGCGGCATCGGGCGCGCCGACGCCCGCCGACTCGGCTGACGCGGGCGGACCTCCGGAGCCGTCGATCGTGGCCTCCGGGCCTCCGACGACCGCGGGCGGTGCCGTCGGTCGCGGCGGCGATGCCGGAGGAACGTCGGTCACCGCCTCGTCGGCCGGACCGTCGACCTCGTCGGACGGACCGTCGCCGTCGACGACGGGGAAGTCGTTCGGCGGATCGATGGGACGCTCTCCGGCGGGAGGGGGCGGGAGATCGAGTCGGACGCGCTCTCCCATGGCATCGACCACCCGGTCGTACACCTCGGCGTCGGGAGCGAAGTCCAGGTCGTCGGGAAGGCGCTCGAGCACGCGTTGCGCATCCGGGGAGATCTCGATGCCCCGACGATCGAGGACCTGGAGGACCATCTGTCCGTCGGCATCGACCTCCTCGAGGAGATCGTCGTCGACGCCGGTCGTCCGCGCCATCTCGAGGAGCTCGCCCTCGAAGGCGATCTGGTCGACGGCGAACCCGAGCGGTTCCTCGCCGGGTGATTCGAGCAGCAGCCACGCGAGGACGAGAACGGCCTCGTCGCCCTCGTCGAGTGCGTCCCACGCCAGGTCGGGGAGCCAGTGTCCGTCGCGTCGCAGTTCGTCGGCGGTGAACTCGAAGGCCTCCCTGTCCCCACGCTGCAGCGCGTCGAGTGCCTCCCCGAGCACGACGATCGTGTCGAACTCGGTCGGCGCCGCGTGGGAGACCGTCGCCGGCGACACCCCGAGCGCGAGGGCACTCGCGACCATCGATGCGCAGACGAGCCGACGAATGCCTCTCACGCACGGTGCTTCGGACCGAGCGGGGCGGGACTTGAGCGGATCTTGACGAAGTCGCGCCGATGTCAGTCGGGGGACACCGACGAGTCGGCGACCCAGTTGCCGTGGAAGCCGAACGGCACGCGCTGGGGCAGCTGGATCCGGGCGACCTCGGGGCCCGAGACGTCCCGCGCGTCGAGGATGCAGAGCTCGCTGGTGTCGGTCGTGGCGTCGTAGACGACGGTGAGGATCCAGCCGTCGTCCTCGGCAGTGCCATCGGCCATGGGCACGAATACCGGCTCGGCGCCGCCGCGACCCGGACCGAACTCGTGGGCCTCGGTGGCGCCCGTGGTGACGTCGGTCTTGATGATCGCTCCGTGCAGGTTCGCCTCGCCCGGCTTCACCTCGGACGTGTACCCCCAGCGGTACGGCTTCAGGCCGAACCGTGGGTTGTGCCGCGGGAACTCCTGCGGACGATCGTCGAGACGGGTCTCGGCAACGGATCGTGTCGCCGGGTCGATCACCCAGCGGTCGAGTGTCGGCAGATCGTCGCCGAACGGACCCCGACGGTCGTCGACCATCAGTCGGTCGTATCGACAGACGTCGACCACGACGGTTCCGTCGTCGGCGTCGTAGGCGTTCATCGGGTGGAAGACGTAGCAGGGGTCGACGTCACACCACACGATGTCGCCGGCGACTCCGGCTCGCGGGAGCAGACCGACCCGAGCGGCGCGATCGGGATCCCAGGCGAACGGGAACGCGAAGCCGGCCGCGAGCACGTCGAGGTTCACGGTCACCGGGAGGTCGTAGACCAGCGCGTACGAGTCGGTGATCGACATGTCGTGGATCATCGGCATGTCGGGGACGGGGATGTCGATCGATCGCGCCACCCGACCGTCGGGCCCGACCACCGTGTACTCGATGTGATCGATGAGGTCGGGCCAGTGGTAGTTCATCGAGTGCAATTCGCCGGTGGACGGGTCGTACTTCGGGTGCGCCGTGAACGGACCGTCGAGCGTGCCGTGGAACCGGTTCTCGCCCTTCGAGTCGAGCTCGTACCCGAGTTCGATCGGGGGAGCACCCGCCTCGACCATGGCCCAGGTGCTGCCGGCGAAGCCGCCCACGTTGGTGTTCGCGCCGAACACGCCGGCGCGCCGCTGAGCCTCGGGGAGCACCCACCGGTTGCGGTACCACTCGGCGCGACCGCCGCGCAGCCGAACCCCGTGCACCATCCCCATGCCCAGGAACCAGTGGTGCGTCGCCGGGTCGTCGACCTGCTCGGGGTTGGGGCCGTTACGCAGCCAGCGACCCTCGAGTTCGGTGGGGATCTGCCCGACGACCGGCAGGTCGAAGGCCGTGACCTCGGCCTCGACCGGAGCGAGGTTGCCGGCGAGGTAGGGGTTTTCGGAGGGGCGGATGATCGGCGGGTCGGTATCGGTCGGGGGTGTGACGGTGTCGGTCATCGGAGGCTCCTCGGTGGCGGTCGACGAGGTGGGCGTCGAACTGAGTGAACGGCTGTTCACCAAACTCTTGCAGACGTGCCGCGGCGCGTCAACGCCGGCCACGTCACATCGGTGAACGCGGGGAGACGAGCGGCGACGTGGGAGCTCGCTGTCAGGGCGAGCTCCCGGAACGTGACGTCCGATCGTGACGTCGGATCGTGACGTCAGCGCTGGCGTTGCACCGCGCGCAGGCCGGCCCAGGCGAGGGCGCTGACCTCGTCGGCAATCTCGTCGGGGTCGAACGCGTCGCCGAGCTCGACGAGCCGTCGGCTGGCGCCCTCGGCGAGGCCGACGAGGGCGTGCGCGAGGGTGAGGCGGTGCGACTCGGGGATGTCGACGTCGATCAGCGGTGCGGTCGCCGCCGCCGACTCGGTGTGGATCCGCTGGATGACCTCGCTGAACTCGTCGTCGCCCGCCGTGCCGGGTCCGAAGAGCAGACGGAACGCGTCGTGGTCGTCGGCGACCCACCGGAAGTAGGCGCGGAAGCCCATCTCGGTCATCTCGCGCCCGTCGCTCGCTTCGGCGGTGGCCTTGGCGATCGCCTCGAGCAGACGGTTGCCCACCTCGTCGAGCAGTGCCCGGTAGAGCGCGCGCTTCGAATCGAAGTGCTGATACAGCACGGGCTTCGTGACCCCGGCGGCCTCGGCGACGTCGTTCATGGACGCGCCATGGAACCCGGCGGCGGCGAACACCTCGAGGGCGACGTCGAGGATCTGCTCGCGACGAGCGGGGGCGGTGAGACGGACCGACATGAGTGGAGCGAGGTTACCAACCGGTAACTCGACGCACGGTCACCAATCGCCATCGCGGTCGGCGCGGTCGGCCGCCTTGACTGCGTATCCGATCACGATCGAGGGCGCGAGCAGGATGCAGCCGATGGTCAGCGTCACGATCACCGCGGTGGCCATCGCCGACGAGAACCCCACGGCGAAGGCGATGAAGAACAGCGCGATCGCCAGCGCCACGAAGAGGTAGCCGACCCGATTGGCGAGCAGTGTCCACTTCTCGACCTGGCGTCGGCGGACCAGAACGGGATCGCTCTCGTCGATCGGACCCTGGGTTGCACGAGCCATCGTGCGCGTAGGTTACGGGCCCATGCTGCGCTCCGAACGCGACGGTCAGGTCCACGTCCTCACGATCGACCGCGCCGAGCGGCGGAACGCGATCGACCACGCGACGATCCTCGAACTCCTCGATGCGCAGGACGCCATCCGGGCGGCCGGGAGCGACGTCCGAGCTGTCGTGCTGACTGGCGCGCCGCCGGCCTTCAGCGCCGGCGCCGACCTCACCGGTGTCGAGCAGGGTGTCTTCGCGACCGATCTGTCGCGGATGCTGCGGGGCTTCGGCGGGCTCCCCGTGCCGGTGATCGCGTCGATCGACGGCCCGGCGCTCGGTGCGGGGATGCAGCTGGCCGTCGCCGTCGACCTCCGAGTCGCCACCGCCGACAGCGTGCTCGGCGTCCCGGCGGCGAAGCTCGGCCTCGCCGTCGACCACTGGACCATCCGGCGGGTGATCGCCGAACTCACTATGCCGGTCGCCCGCTCCATGCTCCTCGTGGCCGAGACCCTCACGGGCGACGAGTTGCACCGGGCCGGCGCCGTGCATCGTCTCGGTGGTCTCGACGTGGCGGTGGACTGGGCGCATCGCATCGCGCAGCTCGCGCCCATGACGATGGCGACGCACAAGCTGGGTCTCGAATCGGCGGCGGCGTCACTGGCCGTCGACGAGGAGTTCGAGCGGGCGTTCGCTGCGACCTGGGCGAGCGACGATCAGGTCGAGGGCAAGGCCGCGTTCCTCGAGAAGCGGCGCCCCGAGTTCCGCGGGACCTGACGTCAGAGGTTCGGCGGGAGCAGCCGGTGGACGTTCTGGAAGAAGAAGTACAGGGCGAAGACGAACGGCAGCACGCCGACGACGGCGCCGACGAGATCCCGACGGGCTCGACGGCTCAGCGCGTAGGCGGCGATCGAGATCGCGATCAGCGCCAGCCCCCACAGGAGGATCTGGAGGTAGGCGCCCGGGTCACTGAACCACCCGTCGCCGAACGCATCGGCGATCGCGTCGGTCGTCTCGGCCGATGCGAGGCTGGCGAGAGCGGCCTCGGTCGCCGGATCGACGGCGGGAGGTGACACCGGGTCGGTCGTGGACGTCTCGTCAGACGTGTCGTCGGTCGGGTCGTCGGTCGCTGCTGGCGCGCCGACGGACTCGTCACCGTCGCCCTCACCGTCACCGCGAGTGTCACTGTCACCGCCGGTCTCGTCCGTGGCGGCGGCGCCTTCGTCGTCGGTCGGCGTGACCGCATCGGACTCGTCGACCGTGGTTCCCGCGTCGCCCTCGGTGGCGAGCCCTCCACCGAGCGGTTCGTCGGGGACGGGGAGATCGGTCCCGAAGGCGACGTCTCCGATGGCACGTCCGTGGTCGAGCACCGGGACCCCCACCGGGTCGGACGACTCGGCGACCAGCTCGCTCGTGATCACGATGCGCTCACGGGCCGTGAACTTGGGATGGCAGGAGATGAGCGTGAGTGATGCCGTCGACAGGTCGGTCGTGGCGACCACTTCGTACTGCGACGGCGCGACGATCTGCTGTCCGGTGACGCGATAGATGTAGGAGCCATTCCAGGTGTTGACGACGATCTCGTCGCCGACCTCGAGATCGTCGACGTCGTGGAACGGCTGTCCGTACGTGGTCCGGTGCCCGGCGATGGCCGCGTTGCCCAGCTGACCCGGCATCGGCGTGTCGGGGAAGTGGCCCGGACCCTTCTTGAGATCGTCGTTGCCGATGCCGGCGACCACGATGTCGTCGACGCCGATGGCGGGGATCTGGAGTTGGAACAGTGCGGCGCCGTCGTCGATCGCCGGCAGGATCTGGTCGGTCGCCGGGGTGGCGGCGGCCAACGCCCGAGCGGCGTCGGATGATGCGGGGGTCGGACCGTCGGATTCGGGCGCGCCGTCGTTGTCGGAGTTGCTGGCGCCGGCCGGCTCGTCGGTGCCGGCATCGACCTCGGGATCGACCTCGGGATCGGGATCGACGTCGACGTCGGTGCCGGCATCGTCCGCCGTCTCGGGCTCGGTGGCGACCGGGTCGGGATCGGCGACCGTGGGCGCCGGGACGTCGTCGAGGGGATCGGTGGCCGCCGACAGCGACGACAGCCGCTCGGCGAACTCGTCTTCGAGCGCTCGCTGGGAGGCGGCGTTCTCGATGGCGGTGCCGTACAGCTGATAGGCGACGAACGCGAACAGCAGGAGCCCCGTCGCCGTGAGGGTGCGGCCGAGGATGCCGACGTACCAGCGCCAGTCGTGAGGGGGTCGCGGTCGGTCCCACTTCGGGACGCGAGGTGGACGGTCCGGACCGCCCGTCCGCTCCTCGTGGTCCCGTGCGATCGTCTCGGCGTCGATCGCCGCCAGACGCTCTCTTTCGGCGAGTGCCCGCGCCTCGAACGGGCGGAGGGGCAGGCGGGGGAACTCGCCCGGGTCGACCGACGGCGAGTCGATGCGGGAGTCGACCGTGACGGTCGAGCGGATCGTGACGTGACCCGCCGTGAGCTCGTCGGGATCGATGTCGGCCGTCAGGTCGATGACGTCGACCTGCTCGGTGACCATGTCGGCGGGTGGCACGAGGTCGCCCACGTCGAACAGCGTCAACTGGTCGCGATCGACGGTCGGCGTCGGGGCGCTCTCGGTCGAGAGCGCTGTGATCGAGGCATCGACGGCGTCGACGTCGGCCGGCTCGGCGCGGCTCGTCGACCCGTCGAGTGGCTCACCGTCGGCGATCGTGTCCGCGCCGAACCATTCGTCGCGTCGCTCGAGCCTCACGGTCGTGTCATCGGCACCGGCGGCCGAGGAGTCGAGCGCGATCCCGGTGGTCGTGTCCGACGTCGGGCCCGTTCTCGGCACGATCACCACCGACGGTCGCCGGTCGCGGCGTGCCGACCCGTCGTCGACAGCTGCTCCGGGCAGCTCGACGTGCTCGTCGACGGAGCCGCCACGACGGGCCGCATCTCGTCGACGCGATCGTCGATCGTCGCCGCGGCGCCACGACAGCAGCACCTCCCCGACGATCATCCGGCAACGGTACCGGTCGACCTCACCACCGCTGGGCGCGCGGTCCGTGGTCGATCCTCACGACCTCGTGCGACCCCACCGATATCGTCTTCGGACGTGGGCGCCCTTCGCGACGACGAGACCGTCGCCGCCGCAACCGCCGACATCGGGACCGAGGCCCTCGCTGAGGTCGGAGCCGACGCCGTCGCCGAAGCGGCTCCCGGCTCCGTGTCCGCCGTCGTCGACCTGCGCGACGTCGTGGCCGTCCTCGGCTCGTTCCCGGTGTTGGCCGGTGTCGATCTGCGCGTCGAGAGCGGCGAGATCGTGCTGCTCGAGGGTCCCAACGGTGCCGGGAAGACCAGCGTCCTGCGGCTCTGCGCCGGGCTGCTTCCGGTGGTCCGCGGCCATGCGATCGTGTTCGGGCACGACCTCGCGGTCGACCGCGCAGCGGTCCGCCCGCTCGTCGGACTCCTCGGGCACCGCAACGGGCTGTACGCCGACCTGACCGTCACCGAGAACGTCCGCTTCTGGGCCGACACCGTCGGCGCCACGGCAGAGGAAGTGGCGGCCGCGATGGCGCGGACCGCAGTCGACGGCCGCCTCGCCGACGTCCCGGTGCGCAAGCTGTCGGCGGGGCAGAAGCGTCGGACTGCCATCGCCTCCCTGATCGCTCGCCGCGCCCGGCTCTGGCTGCTCGACGAGCCGCACGCCGGGCTCGACGCGTCGGGCCGCGACGTCCTCGACGAGACGCTGCGCGAGGCGGCGGCCGCGGGCGCCACGCTGCTCGTCGCCAGCCACGAGCTCGAGCGCGCCGGCGGTCTCGCCACCCGACGGGTGCGCATCGTGGCCGGCCGCGTGGACGACGGCGGAGCGTCGTCGTGAGTGGGGTGGGGACGCTTCGCCTGGCCCGCCTCGTCGCGGCCAAGGACCTGCGCATCGAGGGTCGCAGCCGCGTCGTCACCAACCAGGTGCTGCCCTTCGCCGCCGTGACCATGGTGCTGTTCGGATTCGCGCTCGATGCGAACACCTCCGTGTTGGAGACCGTCGCGCCCGGTCTCGTGTGGCTCGCCACCATGTTCAGCCTGCTCGTCCTCGTCCAGCGGAACTTCTCGATCGAGGACGACGACGGCGCGCTCGACAGCATGCGCGTCGCCGGTGTCGATCCCCGAGCGATCTACCTCGGCAAGGCGATCGGCCTCGGCGTGCAGCTCGCCGTCCTCGAGGTCGTGTTGCTCGCCGCAGCCGTCGTTCTGTACGGCGAGACGGTCCGTGTCGAGGGCCTTGTGCTCCTGGTCACGACCTTGATCTGCGCCACGTGCGGACTCGCCGCGGTCGGTACGCTCTACGGAGGCTTGGCCGCCGGATTCCGAGGCCGCGAGACCCTGCTCCCGCTGCTGACGCTCCCGGCGATCACGCCCGTCCTGATCGGAGCGACACGAGCGGTGGAAGCAGCGCTCGGCACGGCAGGCGCAGCGGTGTCCGACGGCTGGCAGTGGGTCAGCCTGCTGGCGGTCTTCGCTGTCGCCTTCGGTGTCGGCGGGGCACTGGCGTTCGGTCCGCTGATCGACGAATAGAACCGAGATGACGCACCTCGACGACAGTTCCACCACCGCCGCCGCCACCAGCGCCCACGACGTCACGTCCACGACGTTCGCCTCCACCGGAACCCGAGCCACCCGGCTCATCGGGATCGCGACCCTGGTCGCCATGGGATGGCTCGTGCTGTTCGGCCTGGTCTTCTCCCCGGCCGACGTCAACCAGGGCGAGTCGGTCCGCTTCTTCTACATCCACGCACCCACGATCTGGGTGGCGTACAACTCGTTCATCGTCACGGCGTTCGCGTCGGGCGCGTACCTCTTCACGAAGAAGCACTCGCTGGGCTGGGATCGACTCGCCGGCGCCAGCGCCGAGATCGGGGTGGTCTTCGTCGCCCTCACGCTGCTCACCGGCGCCCTGTGGGGGCGGCTCACGTGGGGTGTCTTCTGGCGCTGGGACGCACGCCTCACCACCACGGCGCTGCTCTTCACGGCCTACATCGGCTACCTCGCGATTCGCCGCCTCGGCGGAACGCACCACCAGCGAGCGAGACGGTCAGCGGTGATCGGCCTCCTGTCCGTGCTGCTCATCCCCCTCGTGCACTGGTCGGTCGTGATCTGGCGCGGTCTCCACCAGGAGGCCACGGTGCTCGGCACCGATGCCGACGCCGACATCGACGGGATCATGCTGTTCTCGATCCTCGTCGGGGTCGTGGCGTTCAGCCTGTTCTACGTCTGGTTCGTACTGCACCGCACCCGCGTGCTCGCGATGGAAGACCTCGTCGAGGAGCGTGGTCTCGACGCCGCCCTCGACGCCCGCCGCGCCGAGGCGGCAGCCACCGACGGAGGTGGGTCGTGACGGTCGCCTTCATCGACGACGCAGGGTTCATCTTCAGCGGCTACGCCATCACGTTCCTCGCCGTCGGGGTGCTCGCCTGGCGGGTCGTGCGGTCGGGGAGAAGCCTCGCGAAACAGATTCCCGACGACGAGAAGCACTGGACGTGAATCGACGATCATGACCGAGATGGATCTGAGCCCGCGGGCGTCGGTCGACGACGCCCCGACTCCGGCGAAGCGGCGCCGCCGCAACATCGCTCCCATGATCGTGCTGGCACTGGTGTTGGTGGCCGGCGGTGTCATCGTCACACAGTTCCTCGCCACGGCGGTCGACTACTTCTGCAACGTCGACGAGATCGGAGAACGCGACGGCTGCGAGACCGAACGTCGGATCCGGCTCCAGGGCACCGTCGATGCAGGCTCGGTCGACGAGACCCCGGGTCGCACGGCGTTCTCCATGTCGTACAACGGTGTGTCGATCGACGTCGAGTACGCCGCCGGCGACGGACGGCCCGGCGGGATCTTCGAGGAGTGCCAGCCGGTCGTCGTCCACGGTGAGATCCGTGACGGCGTGCTCTACGGCGACAACATCGAGGTCAAGCACTCCGAGGAGTACGAGGCCGAGAGCGGCGACAACCTCGACGCCGCCTACGAAGGCGCCGACGCCACCTGCCCGACGTGAACAGCACATCCGGTGCCAGGCACGAAACGTGCCATTCCTGCGGCGGTGACTCGTGATGCTCGCCGTGTCGGCCAATGGCGCGTTCGGTCGCGCCGGTGTCCTGCTGATGCTGCTCGCGTCGCTGCTCGGAGCGTCGGCGGCGGTGTACGGCATCTGGCGTGACGATCGGCGGCTCCTGAAGCAGGTGCCCCGATACGCGTGGCTCGCCGCGGCGGGTGCCGTGCTGGCGGTCATCATGATGCAGCGGGCGCTCATCACTCGCGACTTCTCGCTCGCGTACGTGCAGCAGGTGGGCTCGGCCAACACGCCGCCGCTCTACAACTTCGCCGCGATGTGGTCGGCGCTCGAGGGCTCGATCCTCCTCTGGACGCTCACCCTGGCCGGCTTCACCGGCGCGGTGGCGTGGCAGTTCCGCAAGCGCACCGACGACCGACTCGTCGGATGGGCGCTCGTGGTGATGTTCGTCGTCAGCGCGTTCTTCGCCTTCTTGAGCTTCGGTCCCGCCGACGCGTTCGCGAACGGCGCACCCGGCGTCACGTCGGGTCCGGGTCCCAACCCGCTGCTGCAGAACCACATCCTCGTCCTGTTCCACCCGCCGATCCTGTACCTCGGCTACGTCGGCTTCACCGTGCCGTTCGCGTTCGCGATCGCCGCGCTGGTCACGGGCCGCCTCGGCGAGGGATGGCTCCTCGAGACGCGGCGGTGGGCGCTGTTCTCGTGGGCGTTCCTCACGATCGGCATCATCCTCGGCGGCTGGTGGAGTTACGAGGTGCTCGGCTGGTCGGGTGTCTGGGCGTGGGACCCGGTCGAGAACGCGTCGCTGCTACCGTGGCTCACGGGCACGGCGTACATCCACTCGGTGCTGGTCCAGGAACGTCGGGGGATGCTCCGGGTCTGGAACCTGAGCCTGCTCATCGCCACGTTCGCACTCACCATCCTCGGCACGTTCCTCACCCGTTCGGGGGTCATCAACTCGGTCCATGCATTCGGTGACGGGCCGGTCGGAGCGTGGTTCCTCGGCGGCTTCGCCGTGATCGTGGCGGTGTCGCTCGGCCTCATCGCCTGGCGCGGTGACCGACTCCGGTCCCCGGGCTCGATCGACTCCCCGCTGTCACGCGAGGGAGCGTTCCTCGCCAACAACGTGTTGTTCACGGTCTTCGCGTTCGTCGTGCTGCTCGGCACGATCTTCCCGCTGCTCGTCGAAGCCGTGCAGGACCGTCGCACCGTGGTCGGTGCGCCGTACTTCGACCGACTGTCCACCCCGATCGGGCTCGTCCTGCTGTTCCTCATGGCGGTCGCGCCGGTGCTCCCGTGGCGCAAGGCGTCGACCGAGCTCCTCGCCACCCGCCTCTACTGGCCGGCGTGGATCGGCGTCGCCTCGATGGCGTTCGCCGTGCTCGTCGGCGCCACCGGTTGGTCGGCGATCCTGGCGTTCGGCCTCGCCGGATTCGCCGGAGGGGCGGCGTTGCGCCAGCTCGTGTTGGCGACACGCCGCCAGGGGTGGCGCGGACTGGTCGGACGCGCGAACGGCGGCATGGTCGTCCACCTCGGTGTGATCCTCATGGCGGTGGCGCTCGCCGCGTCCAACAGCTTCACGCACACGGCGACGCTGCCCCTCGAGGTCGGCGAGGAGGCCGAGTGGGGCGGGCACACGTACGAGCTCGTGTCGGTCACCGAGGAGCTCAACGACGCCGGGAGTGAACTGGCGCTCAAGGGCAACGTGCTCCTCGACGGTGAGCAGGTGTATTCGCCCGCCATCACGACCTATCTCGAGATCGGGACGGCGGTCGGCACGCCGTCGGTGCGCACCGGATTCAACAAGGACGTGTACCTGACGCTCCAGCCGGGCGCCGAGGCCGGCGACACCAGCGCCGAGATCCGGGTGTTCATCA
Source organism: Actinomycetota bacterium (assembly GCA_039198505.1). Taxonomy (GTDB): domain Bacteria; phylum Actinomycetota; class Acidimicrobiia; order Acidimicrobiales; family Ilumatobacteraceae; genus Ilumatobacter_A. The sequence goes on from JBCCTP010000041.1 coordinate 14,778, forward strand.
AGCCGATGATCCTGTGGTTGTGGATCGGCGGGTTGCTCATGGCCGTCGGCACGTTGCTGTCGGCGTTCCCCGGGTCGCGTCGCCGGGACCCCACCGCTCCGGTGTCCGAGCCGATTCCCACCGGTCAGCACCGAGAGGTGTCCGAGCCGACTCCGGCCTCGGAGCGCGCCGAGCCCGTCGACACTGGGGCGCTCTCCGCCGAGTCGGAGTGGGCGGAGGATCCCGCGTCTCCTGAGCCGCCCGATCGGTCGCCCGCGGGGGTGCCCGAGTGAGTGACGACACGATGGCCCCTCCCGAGCCGGGTGTTGGACCCGACCCCGACGCCGACGCCGATGTCGCCGTGGCGCGACGCGGCGGTCGGATCGCCCCCGTCGTGGCCACCCACGTGGCCGGGGTCATGATCGGTTTGCTCGTCGTGCTCGTCGGCGCCGAGCCGGGCGAGTCGAACGAGGGCACGTCGCCGCTCATCGGTCGACCCGCACCCGAGGCGGTCGGTGAGCTCGACGACGGTCGTCCGTTCGACCTGTCGCGTCGCCGGGGGAGCTGGGTCGTCCTCAACTTCTTCGCGTCGAACTGCGTTCCGTGCATCCGCGAGCACCCCGAGCTGATCGAGTTCGTCGACCAGCAGCGCGATCTCGGGTCCGAGGGCGCCGAGTTCTACTCGGTCGTGTTCGGCGACACCCGCTCGCGGGTGGAGGCGTTCTTCGAGGAGCGGGGCGGCGACTGGCCGGTCATCTACTCCGACGGCGACGTGCTGCCGGTGGCGTTCGGCGTCAACCTCGTCCACGAGACGTGGATCGTCGATCCGCAGGGGATCGTGTGCGCCCGGTTCATCTCCGAGGTCACGGCCGCGTCGCTCAACGTGACGCTGCAGCAGCTGCGCGAACGAGGAGGTGCCGGCTGTGTCGAGATCGTCGGCGCCTGACTCCGACGACCGGGATCGATCCACCCGTCATCGAGCCGAGATCCCGTCGGTGGGTGAGGCGTCGGCCGACGAGCAGGTCACGTCCCGTCCGCCCGCCGGTTCGGCCCGGTCGACTCGTCGGCTGAATCGCCGGCTGAAGTCGTGGCCGGCGTGGGTGCTCATGGGTGTGCTGGCGCTCGGTTTCGTCGTCGTCGGCGCCACCCGGGCGAGCGGTCCGCAGACGCCCGAGGACCGGGTCGACGACATCACCAAGCGGTTGGCGTGCCCGGTCTGCGACGGCGAGAGCGTGTTCGAGTCGCAGAACAACGCCAGTCGGTCGATCCGCAACCAGGTCGCCGACTTCGTCTTCCAGAACGAGTTGTCCGACGAGGAGATCATCGAAGTCATCAACGGGCGCAACGAGGCCGACATCCTGCTCGTGCCCGAGGCGACCGGTTTCGAGGCGCTGGTGTGGGTGATCCCCACGGTGGCGTTCGTGATCGCCGTCGTCGGGCTCGGCTTCGCGTTCCGTCGATGGCGCGACGAAGCCGCCGCCGTCCTCGACCCCACCGACGCCGATCGCGAGCTGGTGGCCGACGCGCTGCTGGCCGACGAAGTCGATCGCGAGTCGCGCGACGACGCCGCGGGGACCACGACGTGAGCGACGACATCCGGACCGCCACCCGGGCGGCGCGCGAGGACCAACTCGGTGCGCTGGCCGATCTCGAGGAGGAGCGGCGCTTCCTCCTCCGGTCGCTCAAGGACCTCGAACGCGAACACGCGGCCGGCGACGTCGACGATGACGACTTCGAGACGCTCGAGGACGGGTACACCCGCCGTGCCGCGGAGGTGATCCGAGCCATCGAGGACGGCAAACGGCAGCTCCCGGGGAAGACGACGCGCTCGCGAGGTCGCACGTTCGCCCTCGCCGCGGCGACGGTGGTCGTCGCGATCGGCATCGGCGTCGCTCTCGCCCAGGCGTGGGGTGATCGTGGTTCCGGTCAGGAGATCACCGGCTTCTCGCCGGGCGACACCGTGCGCGAGACACTCACCGCCGGGCGAGCGGCGCTCTCGCGTGGCGACTTCGGTCGCGCCAACCAACTCTTCGCCGATGCGATGGAGACCGAACTCGAGCGAGGTTTCGACAATCCCGAGCCGCTCACCTACTTCGGGTGGACGCTCGCGCTCGGCACACGGAACAACCCCGACGCCGACGAGTCGGCCGAGCAGATCGAGGTCGCGCTGCTGGCGCTCCAGAGGGCGATCGAGATCGACGACTCGTACGCCGATCCGCACTGCTACACCGCGTTGATCGAGCACTCGTTCCGTGAGGATCCCGATGCGGCGTTGCCGTTCCTCGACGTCTGCGAGGCATCCGATCCGCCCGCCGAGGTCGCCGAGCTCGTCGACGCCTTCGCCGCCGACATCCGCGGCGAGGCGGAGCCCTCAGCCGGCTGACGCGCAACAGCACGAATCGGACCCGGCACCGAATGTGCTGTTGGTCAGTGGACGGTCCCGCGCGGTGGCCAAGCAGCTGAATGGCGGTGTGGGGCACCTCCTGAAGAAGAACAAGGTGACGGCCATCATGGGCGAGGCCAAGCTTGCCGGGAAGGGCAA
>JBCCTP010000042.1:0-17237 GCA_039198505.1 Actinomycetota bacterium
CACCGCGCGCGCCCCCCCGCCTCGGTGGTCCTCGCCGGCCCCCCCCCCCCCGCCGCGGGCGAGGCGCGCGCCCCCGCCTACTCCGGCGGCATGCGCCGCCGACTCGACCTCGGCGCCAGCCTCGCCGGACGCCCGCGTCTCCTGCTGCTCGACGAACCGACCACGGGGCTCGACCCGCGCACCCGCCTCGAGCTGTGGGACTTCCTCCGCGACCTCGTCGCCACCGGCACGACCGTGCTGCTGACGACCCAGTACCTGGAGGAAGCCGACGCTCTCGCGGACCGGATCACGGTCATCGATCGCGGCTCGGTGATCGCCGAGGGCACCGCCCGCGATCTCAAGACGAGCATCGGTTCCAGCCATCTCGTGGTCGCGCCCGACGATCCCGACGACCTCACACGAACAGCCGACATCCTCGATCGGCTGTTCCGCACCACCGTGCGGATCGATCACGAGCAGCGATCGATCGTCGCCGCCGACCACGACCGCGTCGACGACCTCGTCGTCGCTGCCGCAGCGCTTCGAGACGCGGGGGTGGACGTGAGCGACATCGGCATCCACCGCCCGACCCTCGACGACGTGTTCCTCACCATCACCGGCCGGCGCACGTGACCGAGCGGCCCGAACCGACCACACACGACCTCTCCACCCGAAAGGGAAACACCATGACCACATCTACGACCTCCACCACCGCCACCATCGAACGCCCGACGACGCAACCGCACCACGGCGACACCGCCGTTCCGCCCCCCGAGCCGAACGGCCTTCTCTCGGACTCCCTCACCATGACCCGGCGGAGCCTCCTCCGCCTCTGGCGCACACCGCAGATCATCGCATTCACGCTCATCGGACCGATCGTCTTCGTCGTCCTCTTCGACGTCGTCTTCGGAGGGTCCGTCGCCACAGGGGATCTCGACTACATCGACTTCCTCATCCCCGGCGTGCTGATCCAGACCGCCGTCTTCGACGGGACGAGCACGGCGATCGCGCTCACCCAGGACATCCAACGGGGCTCACTCGACCGGTTCACCTCACTTCCGATCCGACGATCCGCAGTGCTGATCGGGAGAACGGTGACCGACCTCGTCCGCGTGACGGTCACAGCGACGGTGGTCCTCGTCGTCGGATTCCTGCTCGGATTCCGGGCGTCGCAGGGTGTCATGGGCGTCGCGGCCGGCGTGGCGCTCGCCGTCGCCTTCGGCCACACGTTCCACTGGGCGTACGCCTACTTCGGTCTGAAGTTCAAGGATCCGACGGTCGCTCAGTCGGCCGGATACCTCCCCATCTTCCCGCTGGTGTTCGCCGCATCCACATTTGCGCCCGTGGAGAACATGCCCGGGTGGCTGCAGCCGTTCACCGAGCACCAACCGGTCACGGTCACCGTCGACGCCGTCCGGGCGATCATGCACGGCGGCGACGTCGCCGGCCCGCTCACCCAGTCGGTGCTCTGGATCGCCGGGCTCCTCGCACTCTGGGTGACCCTCGCGACGCGGGCGTTCTCCCGGGGACTGCACCGCTGAGCGACTCCCCGCCGCGCCGAGGCAGAGCCCGGCGTGACGGGGCTTTCCGGGCTTGTGATGCGGTTGTGATGTCCCGGGCGGACGATGCCGGCATGTTCATCCATCGCACGAACACCCACGATCACGACCGCCGAACGAACCGCCGGACGAGCGCTCGCCGGACGAGCGCCCTGCTCGGGGTGGCCGTCGCGGCGACCCTGGGCGCAGTGGCCTGGTTCGGCGCCGTCGCGACCGCCGGCTCCGACAGCGACGCCTGTGATGCGAGGACCACCACGTACCGGCTCAGCGAGCCGGGCTCGTACTCGGCGTTCACCCGCTCGTCGTCCGGCAGCGTCGCACTCGAGGTGCTCGGAGCCGACGGCGAGTCGCTCGTCGAGTCACCGGCGCGCATGATGACGGCGAACGGGTTCGACCTGCGGTCGGCGATGCGGTTCGGTGTTCCCGTGCCCGCCGTCTTCGAGGTCGAGTCGTCGGTCGACCTGCGTGTCGAATCGGCGGACGAGCCGTTCGACCTCGTCGTGGTGCGTCTCAGCGGGTCCGACGAGTGGAGTGGGCGGGAGGTGCAGGCGCCCGTCACGACCCTCCCCGAGACATTGGACGGGTGCGGCCCGACCGGCTCGTCGCCGGTTCGGACCATCGACCCGGGTGGGGTCTACTCGGACGTCACCGCGCACCAGGTGTTCGTGATCTCGTCCGACGGGTGAATCGAAGCGACCTCGACGCGAGACTGACCGAGCGGTGGACGAGATGACGACACGATCGAGCGTTCGGGTCTTCGGCGGCATCTCCGTCGATGGCCCGGACGGCCCGGTCAGCATCGGCGGCCCCCGCCAGCGCCGCCTCCTGGCCTTGCTCGTGGTACGCCCCGACGAGATCGCCACGAACGACTGGCTCGCCGAGCATCTCTGGAACGACGACGACCGGCCGGAGACCACCGATCGTGCAATCCGCACGTACATGTCACGCCTGCGCCAAGCGCTCCCTCCCGACGCGCAGTCGTGGATCGACACCGAGTCGTCCGGATACCGCTGGGCCGGGCCGATCGATGCGCTCGAACACCGCCGCTTCGCGCAGTTGCGAGTCGCCGCGACCAACGCGAGGTCTGTCGGTGATCCTCAAGCCGCCATCGTGCTGTTGGACGACGCGCTCGCCCTCTGGCGGGGCGATCCATTCCGCGAGCTCGAGGACCTCGAGTGGGCGAGCGCTGCAATCGAGCAGCTCCGCATCGATCGTCTGGAGATGCAGGAGGAGCGCTGGCAAGCCGCACTCGATCTGGGTCGCCACACCCAGATCGTCGGCGAACTCGCGGCCTTCACCGCCGAACACCAGCTGCGCGATCGAGCGGCCCGTCAGTACGCGCTCGCCCTCCATCGGAGCGGCCGCACGGCGGAGGCGCTCCGGGTGATCGGCGCTCACCGCGCAGCCCTCGTCGATCAAAGCGGTCTCGACCCGTCGTCCCTCATCATCGAACTCGAGGCAGCGATCCTCGCGGGTGACCCGTCACTCGACATCGACACGTCGGGCCGACCGCTCCGCGGATACCGACTGCTCGATGAGGCCGGGAGTGGCGCCTTCTCGATCGTCTGGCGAGCGACGCAACCGTCGGTCGACCGGAACGTCGCGATCAAGCAGATTCGCGCCGAACTCGCTTCCCAGCCCGACTTCATCAGACGGTTCGAGGCCGAGGCCCATCTGATCGCGCGGATCGAGCACCCCCACATCGTCCCGCTGATCGACTACTGGCGCGACCCCGACTCGGCGTACCTCGTGATGCGCTGGCTCCCTGGCGGAACACTCGAGCGCCGCCTCGACGACGGACCGCTCACCGTGCAGCAGACGCTCGAACTCGCCCGCGAGATCGGGGGCGCGCTCGCCGCTGCGCACGCGGCCGGCGTCGTGCATCGTGACGTCAAGGCGTCGAACATCCTCTTCGACGAGCACCAGCACGCGTTCCTCACCGACTTCGGCATCGCTCTCGACGTGGCGGAGACGGGCGGTCCCGACGCAGCGCTGTCCTCCGGCTCGCCGGCCTATGCGTCACCCGAGCAGATCCGCGGCGAACCGCTGAGCGGAGCCGCCGACATCTTCAGTCTCGGCGTCGTGCTCTTCGAGTGCCTCGCGGGTGAGCTCCCGTTTCCCCGCGTGGTCGATGTGGCCGAACTGGTCGAGCTCCAGCTCGACGAGGACCATCCACCGCTCGCATCGCTCCGATCCGACGTCCCCGACACCGTGTCCCGCGCGATCGCCACTGCCACGTCGAAGGACCCGGCCAAGCGCTTCACCACGATCGACGAGTTCCTCGCCGCACTGGACGACTCGATGAGCGAGGCCAGTCCGCAACCGACCCACACGTCGGGCTCAGAGGCGGCCAACCCCTACCTCGGTCTCCGCGCGTTCGACAGCGGCGACGCCGACCGATTCTTCGGTCGCGAGGGGCTGATCGCCGACATGCTCGATCGACTCGCCGCAGGCGGTGTCGGCTCGCGATGTCTGCTCGCCGTCGGACCGTCAGGCTCGGGCAAGTCGTCGGTGGTTCGAGCCGGCCTGCTGCCGGCGGTGCGAGCGGGCGGGATCGACGGCTCCGACGACTGGTTCGTCACGACCATGACCCCGGGGACCGATCCGTTCGACTCGCTCGAGGCGGCACTGCTGCGAGTGGCCGTCAACCCGCCGCCCTCGCTCATCGAGCAACTCCGCGGCGGATCGAGAGGGGTCCTCCGAGGCGTTCGACGGTGCCTGCCGTACGATGACGATCACCTCGTCCTCGTCATCGATCAGTTCGAGGAGCTGTTCGTCGGCACCTCCGCCGACGTCGCCGACGAGTTCCTCGACGCGCTCTCGACGGCGCTCGACGAGCCGACGTCGCCGCTGATCGTCGTGGCCACGCTCCGCGCCGACTACTACGACCGCCCGCTCGACCATCCACTCTTCGGCACGATCGCGACACGCAGCACCGTGCAGGTCACGCGACTCGCCGCCGACGAACTCGAGCGGGCGATCACCGAGCCGGCCGCTCGGCTCGGTGTCGGCTTCGACGCCGGCCTCGTCGCACGGATGATCGCCGAGACCGTCGGCCAGGCCTCGCCCCTGCCACTGGTGCAGTTCACGCTCGGGGAATTGTTCGATCGGCGAACGGGCGATCAGATCTCGACCGCGGCGTACGACGACCTCGGTGGTGTCGGAGGCGCACTCGCCGCCAGCGCCGAGCAGATCCACGCCGACGCGACCGAGCCGCGACGTGAGACGATTCGCCGCGTCTTCGGCGAACTCACCGACGCCGGAGCGCAGACGGCGGATCTCCGCCGGCGAGTCGCGCTCGCCGACCTCGGTGACCACCCGGACGTCTCCTGGGTGTTGGAACGATTCGGGGCCGCACGTCTGATCACGTTCGATCGAGACACATCGACCCGCGAACCGACGGTCGAGGTCGCGCACGAAGCGTTGCTCCGAGAGTGGCCGCGCCTCACCGACTGGCTCACCGAGGACGCGGAGACGCTGCGCTCCGTCGACCGGATCCGGGCGGCGGCGACGACGTGGGACGAGGCGGGCCGACAGGACACCGACCTCTATCGCGGCGACCGCCTCGCCCAGGCCGAGGAGCTGGCGCGTGCGACGCCCGACCGTCTCCGCCCGCTCGACCGCGAGTTCGTCGAGGTGTCTCGTGAGGCCTCGGACGCGACTCGGCGACGTGAGGAGCGGCGCCTACGCCGCCTCCGTCGCCTCGTGGCAGGCACGGCGGCTGCGCTCCTCCTGGCACTCGTCGCCGGCGGCCTGGCGTTTCGCTCGCAACAGCGCGCCGACGACGCAGCGAGCACCGCCGAGGCCGAGCGCGAGGTGGCCGACGCCCAGCGTGAGGTCGCCGAGGCCGAGCGTGCCGCTGCACTCGACGCCACCGAGCGAGCCGAGATCGCCACGATCATCAGCCGATCCGCCGCGCTCGTCGACGACGAACCCGACGCCGCGATCCTGCTCGCGCTCGAGGCGCACCGCCGCGCACCGGGGCCGACCACCGAGCAGGCGGTCCTGAACGCACTCGGTTCCACATCGACGCCCAACCGGGTGGCATCCGGCCCGGCCGTGTTCGATGACCGGGACTGTCCGCCATCTCCGAGTCCCGGCACGCTGTTCGATCTCGGCGTCATCGACGGTCGCCTCGCCGTCCGGGACAACCTGACCGGAACGACCACGGTCGGCGGGCCGGCGCCGGCTGAGTGCGTCTGGTGGGTCACCGATGCCGACCTCGACCGCCGTCTGGCGACGACGCTGGACGGCGATCGGGCGTGGGTCAGCGCCACCAGAGACGCACCGTTCGTCGAGATCGACATCGATGCACGGGTCGCGCCGAACGGATCGTTCACCGACGACGGTCGTGTCGTCGCCACCACCGACGCGGGAGCAGTGGTGTTCGACAGCCTGACCAGCGAGGTCGTCGGCGAGGTGACGATCGACGGCGGGTCCATGACCGATTGGCCGGTCGTCGCCGGGGATCGGGCGGCGTTGGCGTTCGAGGTTCGGCTCGACGGCGAGGTCACCGGCACGACGCTCATCGTCGACACCGGGACGGCCGAGGTGCTCGGCCGGATCGACACGCAGCTGCCACTCGCACGGCTCGTGTGGGACGAAGATCGCGGCGAGATCATCGGTGCACGCGACGACGGACCGATCCTGACCTTCGACGCCGAGACGGGAGAGTTGCTGCACACGGTCGAGACCGACGAGACCGGCTTCGACCTAGCCGACCTCGGCCTCCGATCCGACGGGCTGCTCGTGACGATCTCGCGAGCACAGGCCCAGCTCGTCGATCGGCGTACGGGCCCGGTCGGCGCGCCCGTGCCGCTCGATGCGGTCTTCGACGCACGCGTCCGATCCGACGGGCTGATCCAGGTCGTCACACCCGATCTCCGGTTCGAGGTGATCGACCTCGACGGCAACGCACTGGTCGGACGGACACTCGCCACCGATCCGTTCAGTTCGACCACGATCGTCGGCGATCGTGTCGGTGTCGTGACGGTCGCGACCAGAGAGGCGGAGATCATCGACCTCGCGAGCGGAGATCGCCGCCCCGTCGAGCTGGAGACTGCCGACGGCGTGCCCTTCCCGGTGTCGAGACTGATCCCCGCCGACGAGGGAGTCTGGGCCGTGTCGTTCGACGGCGTGGTCGGGCGGTGGCGGGATGGCCAGGCCGTCGAAACGATCGATCTCGGAGGTGTCGCTCGTGCGGGCGGGGACTCACGAAACCAGCTGGCCCTCATCGTCGAGACTCCCGACGGCGACCGCGTCGCCCGACTCGTCGACCTCGTGCCCGGCGGTCTGGCGGTGAGGTTCACGATCGACGCACCGGAGGCGGTCGGAGCGCGACCGACGAACGACGGTGGGATGTACGTCATCGAGGACGACGGCGTGCTCACCCGCTACGACGCCGCCGGCAGTCTCGTCGCCCGGGTCGAGACCGACGCACGAGAGGCGTCCGTGATCGCCACCGATCCCGGGAGCGATCGGATCGCCCTCGCCGACGCCACCGGAGTCGTGATCGTCGACACCGTGACCGGAGAGGTGTCCGAACTGTCGACCGCAGCCGACGCCGCGAACGTCGCGTTCGTCCGGAACGGTTCCTTGCTCGTCGTCACGAGCGCGGACGGCAGCGTGCGGCTCTGGGACCTCGAACGAGAGGCCTCGGCGGGACTCGTGTGGAACGGCGACGGGTCGTCACCGATCGTGTCCGACCTCCAGTTCGACCAGGACGCCGACACGATCTGGGTTCCGGTCTCGGGCCGTCTCATCGAGGTCCCCCTCACCGCCGAGCGATGGATCGAGCGGGCCTGCGACCTCATCGGTCGGGACCTCACCGAGTCCGAGTGGCAGCGATACGTGCCCGGCGACGGGCCCGTGCAGTCAGCCTGCCTCTGACGACGGGAATTCGCAGGGGTCGGTCAGCCCCGAGCGGCGACAGCGCCAGAGATGCGGACCACGTCGAACACTGCGCCCAGTGGTTGACGTGTCAAACATCGAAGAGATAGCTTGACGCTTCAACCGAACGCGACAGCTGGCTGGAACCGGAGAACCGACATGAACGATCGACTCGTCGTCATCACGGGTGCGTCGAGCGGCATCGGCGCCGCACTCGCCACCCTCCACGCCGCCGACGGCTGGACGGTCGTCATGGTCAACCGCAGCGTCGAACGGTCCCAGCCCGTGATCGACACCATCACACGCGAAGTGCCCGGTGCTTCGGTCGACGTCGTCCAAGCCGACCTCGCCGACCACGACTCGATCACGACGGCGGCGACGTCGCTTCGCGAGCGCGGGCACATCGACCGTTTCGTGAACAACGCCGGCGTCCTCATGGGCGAGCGGGTCGACTCGAAACACGGCGTGGAGATGAGTGCCCAGGTCAACACTCTCGCGCCCTACCTGTTCGGCCGGCTCCTGAGTCCGGTGATGGAAGGCGGCACGTACGCGCTGGTCACGACGGGTGGGATCAGTCGGGCCAAGACGTTGAACGTCGACGAGTTGGCCGACCCGCCGACCTTCAAGAAGCTCTTCGGTCCGTACGTTCAGTCGAAGACCGCCGCGACGGCGATCATGAGCGCCTTCGCGCGCGAGTACCCCGGCGTCACGTTCCGATCGGTCGAACCCGGGGCCGTGAAGACGCCGATGACGAGTGGCGACGGCATGCCGGGCTGGCTCGTACCGCTCCGGAACCTCTTCTTCTCGACTCCCGAGAAGGGCGCGAAGAAGGTGTACGACGCCATCAACGCGACCGGACCCGCGTTCCCGAACGGAACGTACGTCCAGGGCGGCAAGCCACGCGAGCTCCCGTCCGTCGCGAGTGACCCCGCCGTCCAGGACGCACTCCTCGCCTGGGGCCGTGAGATGACCGGCGTGTGATGACCTGATGGCCTGACCCGCCGGGTGGGTCGTGACGATCGGCTCGATTCGATCGTCAGCGGTTCGGGTCGAGGCTACGCGAACGGATCGCGACCGCGAGAGCGCCCGCAACGGCCAGAGCGAGTGCGGTCAGGGCTCCGTTACCGTCCGCAGTACGGCCGTCGAGCAGCGCCACGAGCGCCCACAGCGCGACCGTCGCGGCCCCGACGAGCGCGGTCCGGCGGGCCCACTCCACGAGCACCTCCCGGGGGAACTCGCCACCAGCCGGTAGCGACGCCGTGAGTGCCGTCACCGTGTGGTGCACGAGCAGACACAGGGCGGCGACGGGGAGCCACGGTGTGCCGGGGTCGTCGATGGTGGCGAGCCAGTGCCACACGACGACGACGACGAGCAGGAGGGCGACGTTGGTGTCCGCCCGCACGGCCGACGCGAGCGCGAGGGCCCCCACGATGACCAGTCCGGCGGGCCAGAGTCGGCCGGTCGCACCGGCTGCGGCAAGCACGGCTCCCAACGCAACGGAGACCGCGAGGGCGCGCAACCGCCAGTGCTGCGCCGTCGTCTGGTGGAACTCGTCGACGATCGCCTGGACCCTCATCGTCGGGCCATCCGCGGGAGCGCCGCTCGTCGGACGAGATCGCGCAGGAACGGATCGAGACTGCCCGGACCCTGCCACCGGGTCACCGGGACGCCGATCTCCTGGATGGTGCGCACCTCGCGTCGTCGTTCCAACAGACGGATCCGCCACGCGAGCGACGTGACCGGGTCGTCGTCGAGGTGGACGTCGTCGGGCAGCGTGTCGATCACCGCGACACCGATCCCGTGACTCGCGATCGACGAGGCGCGCTCGAGGGCCGTCGGGGACACGAGCGGCGAGAGCATCACGACGAGTGCGCCGTGTGGCACGGCGTCGAGGCGGTTCCGGATCGGCGGGAGCCGCGACGGGTCGGGCTCGACCGAGGTCAGTACGTCGAGGATCCGCCGCAGGTGACCCGACCCGGTCGCCGGAGGCACGTTCGGCGAGCGACGCGGCCCGAGGATCCGGAGTGACACACGGTCGCCACCGAGCAGGAAGTGTTCGGCGACGGCACCGGCGGCCCGCACCGTCGTGTCGAGGCTCGATGCGGCGCCGTCGATCCCGCCCGAGACGCCGAAGTCGTCCAGTGCATCGACGATCAGCGCGACGTGGATGTCCTGATCGGCGTACGTCGTGGTCACGTGAAGCTCCCCCGAGCGGAGTGAGCGTCGCCAGTTGATCCGTCGGAGCCGGTCACCCGCACGGAACGGCCGCAGGCTCGCGAACTCGCTACCGTCGCCCGGATTGGTCGAGCGATGCAGGCCGACGAGCCCGTCTGCGCGCAGGCGCGTGGGCGTGGCGTCGAATCGATCGGGCAGTGGCAGGGTGCTGATGCGGAGCCCGCCGTCGAGTCCCTTCGAGCGGAACGCGCCCCAGGAACTGACGGTCACGAAGGCGATCGGACCCACGTCGTGGTGCCCCCAGCGCGTCGATCGCATCGGCACCGACACCGACGCCTCCCCATCGGCGACGGCGGCGATCGCGACACCGGACGTCGGCCGGGTCTCGATCCAGAGCCGGTCGGGCGACGAGGCGATCACGTGATCGGCACGATCGGCATCGGACCACGTCGCGGTCCAGGCGGTGCCCTCACCCTCGCGTACGGTCGACGGTGCGAGACGCCCCGACACGACCGGTGGACCGACCGGTCGCATGGCGGCGGACCAGCCGGCCACGATCGCGAACGGTGCGGTCAGCACCAGGAGCGACGGGAGCCGGAACAGGAGCGCAGCGGCGAGACCGACGACGCCCACGACGGCCGCCCGGAAGTGCGACGGACTCGGACGCCACGGTCGGACCGGACCGACCGTCACGTCGCCCCGCGGCGATCACCGGCATCTGGATCGGACTCGCCGACCCGAGTCGGCTCGAGCGGGGCCGGCGTGGGCACCGACTGGAGCACCTCGGCCACGACCGTCGCACCGCTGACGTTGCTCATCCACAGCTCCGGCTTCACGGCGAGGCGATGTCCGAGGACGGGCCCCGCGACCGCCTTCACGTCCTCGGGCGTCACGTAGTCGCGCCCGGCGATGACCGCCGACGACCGGGCGACCAGCATCAGCGCCAGCGAACCGCGCGGCGACGAACCGAGCAGCACGTGCGGGTGGTTGCGTGTCGCGTCCGCGAGAGCGACGCAGTACCGGCCGACGCTCTCGTCGACCGTCACCCGCTCGACGGCCGCTTGCATCTTCGAGAGCGTCTCGCGGTCGACCACCGTGCGCAGCGTCTGCTCGTCGCGCTGGCGTCCCAGCCGGCGGGCGAGCACGTCCCACTCCTCGTCGGGTGTCGGATAGCCGAAGCTCACCCGGAGCAGGAATCGATCGAGCTGGGCCTCGGGAAGCGGATACGTGCCCTCGTACTCCACCGGGTTGGCGGTGGCCAGGACGTGGAACGGCGCCTGCAGCGGGAAGGTCTCACCTTCGACGGTCACCTGGCGCTCCTGCATGGCCTCGAGCAGGGCGGACTGGGTCTTCGGCGGGGTTCGGTTGATCTCGTCGGCGAGGAGAAGACCGGTGAACAGCGGTCCGGGACGGAACGAGAACTCACTGGTGCGCTGGTCGAAGATGAACGAACCGGTCAGGTCCGCCGGTAGGAGGTCGGGCGTGAACTGGGCGCGGGCGAACTCGAGTCCGAGCGTCTGCGCGAACGACCGCGCCGCCAACGTCTTGCCCAGGCCGGGGACGTCTTCGAGCAGGACGTGTCCGCCGGCGAGGATCCCGCTGAGCACCGTCGTGAGCGGGCCCCGCTTGCCGACGACGGCGACCTCGACTTCATCGAGGATCTCTCGCGCCAGCGACGAGACGTCGCTCAGCTCGAGAGTGTCGAGGGACGCGAGGGGGACGTCGGGTCGGCTCACGCAGAGCTCCTTCGTGTCGTGTGTGGGCGGGAGCAGAACTCCTCGATGAGTGTCACCGTTCCGTGGATGCGGCGACGAGAGGTCAACGATCGACGGGCGGATGGGTCGCTGACCAGTGCGTGGAGATCCGCTCCGAGGACGTCGGCGGCCGCATCGGGATCCTCGACACGATCGATGCCGAACTCCGCGAGCAGGTGGTCGTCGACGATGGCGACCAGCGTCGCAGCGATCTCGGCCTCGGCGACGGCGGCCGGGTCGATCGCCGTCGGCGTGCGGCGCAGCTGGGTCGTCGCACGGAGTCGGCTGCGGAGCGCGTGCACGCGCCGATCGGCCCGAGGAGCTCGGTCGCTGTCGTCGCTGTGGTCCGTCCACCAGTGCACGGTGACCTCGGACGAGAGGTCGAGGACCAGCCAGGTCGCGGCACCGACCGCGAGCACGACGAAGCCGACCAGGACGAGCCGCGGTTCCATCCCGAGCAGCAGCATCCCGAACGCGACGCCGATGCCGGCGACCACCGTGATGGTCACGCGACCGTCGATGCGCTTCCGAGCGGAGCCGCTCATCGAGCGCCGTCGCTCTCGTCCGCGGCCGTCTCGGCGCCGACCGCTTCTCGTTCCGCCCCGCGGTCGAGCGCGGCGTGGAGACGATCGAGCGCTTCGAGCGCTGCGGCACGTGCGTCCTCCCCGATCGAGTGGTCGGAGAATCTCGCCTCGCGGTAGAGCACCCCGAGTTCCCGGATCGCCGTGGGGTCGACGCTGTACCGGGCCAACACCCGCTCGGTGAATTCGGCCGACGTGTCGGACGGGTCGCGAACGAGGCCGGCATCGGCCACGTCGTTCTCGAGCCGGACCCAGCACCGCACGATGGCGTTGCGAGGCGACCCTCGCATCAGGACCGCCCGGTGCTCGGCGGCCTCGTCCACGATCGCCGCAGCGACATCCGGAAGCACGTCGAAGTCGACCTCCTCCGTGGGCGGGCGGCCCCACCGAACGGCCGATCCGCGCCTCCAGCCCTGTCTCAGCAGCCAGGCGAGAATGAAGAACAGCGCGGCGACGCCGAGCACGTTGATCATCGCTTCGAGCCACCCCGGCGGGTCGATCGGATCGGTCTCGGTCGGCCGCTCGTTGCCCGCGGGTTCGGTCTCTCGTGCCTCGGCCTCGGACCGATCGGGCGATGACGGGGCGGGTTCCCACTGCGGTTCGGTCCACAGGCCCACGCCGCCGGAGGTGGTGACCGCCGCGAAGAGAACACCCGTGAGAGCTGCGATCAGGACGATGGCGGTCGTCCGACGGTCCATGCGGAGACCCTAGGTGCTGGCCCTCGACACCTCGGACTGCGATGCACGACACCTGATCGAGGGTGCGGACGGGGAACACCGGAGCTACACAGACGCTGTGGTTCCGACTCCGCTGACCGTCGCCGGGGTTCCGGAACACTTCAACCTGCCGTGGCGGACCGGCGAGGAGCGCGGTCTCTTCCGCGACGCGGGAATCGAGTTCACGTGGGTGCCGGAACCGGCGGGAACGGGAGCGATGACGTCGGCGGTCGGCGCGGGCGACGTCGATGCGGCGCTCGTGCTGACCGAGGGAGCGATGGCGGCGATCGGTCGTGGCCTCCCGCTGCGGATCGAGGGGTGGTGGGTCGAGTCACCGCTCGACTGGGGCATCCACGTCGGTCCGCACGTCGAGCTGCCGTCGGCGAGCGCCGTGAGCTCGGCCCATCGGTTCGCGATCTCCCGGTTCGGGAGCGGGTCACACCTGATGGCGCACGTCCTCGCGGACGAGGTGGGGATCGAGCTGACGGAGTCGTCGTTCGTCGTCTGCGGCGGCATCGACGGGGCCGTCGAGGCGCTCACCGACGGTGACGCCGACGTGTTCCTCTGGGAGCGGGCGATGACCGCTCCGCTCGTTCGCGCCGGCACGATCGGACGTCTCGGCGTCCAGCCGACGCCGTGGCCGTGCTTCGTCGCGATCCGACGTGACGACGCCGACCCGGCGATCGTCGACGCCTTGCGCACCGCACTCCGCTTGGCCGCGCTCGAGGCGGCCCGGCTGGCCGGTTCGAGCGATGACCTGGCCGCCAGGGTCGTGGACGGCTACGGACTGCACCCCGACGACGTCGCCGCCTGGTTGGCCACGCTGCGCTGGACGGTGGAACCCACCGACCTCGACGTCGATCGGATCGCAGCGATCCGCGACCGGGCCGCCTCGTTCGGGCTCATCCCGACCGATCTCCCGGTGTCATCTCTGATCGGCTGAGCTCAACGCCAGAGTTCAACTTTCAGAGACGTCATTAAACCTTCATGTCGTTCCGGTTCAACGATCCGTCAGGGATGAAATCAGACTTCAATCGGCAGAAGCACCGTTGAAGTTTCGGGCGCTAAAGTTCAACCGATGGATGTCACCCGCTTCCGGGGGAGCCCGATCGGCGACATCGTGCCGATCAGCGGATCGGACCCGCGATTCGGCGAGACGTACGAGCATTGGGCGTTCGTGCCGCACCCTCTACCCGATGAAGTACGACTCTCCCCCGCCGCACGCGATGCGGTCACCGAAGCAGCACTCGCTCTGGGCCGGCTCGACCAGGCGGGGATGCAGATCCCGAATCCAGCACTGCTTCGACGACCGACCCTGCGCCGCGAAGCCCAGAGCACATCGGCGCTGGAAGGGACCTACGCTCCTCTGACCGACGTCTTCGGCGCGGAGGACAGCGCCGACGCAAGGACGCCGGAGCTTCGCGAGATCCTCAACTATGTCGCCGCAGCCGAGTACGGCTACCAGTGGGTCAGTGAGCGACGCCGGATCACCCGTGGCCTGATCTGCGATCTCCATGCGCTGCTCATGCAGGGCTCGGATGCCGACGCCGAGCGCGCCGGGAAGACCCGCGACATTCAGGTGGTGATCGGCTCGGGCGGACGCATCGAGGAGGCGCGGTTCGTTCCGCCGCCACCGGGTCACGGGCTGGAGACCGGCCTCAGCGACCTTCTCGAGTGGATCGATCGCCCCGGCAAGCGCCCAGGTCAAGCGGTCGTCCACAGTGCGGTCGCCCACTACCAGTTCGAGACTCTGCACCCGTTCCACGACGGCAATGGACGAATCGGACGGCTCCTGATCGTGCTGCAACTCCTGGCGGGTCGTGTCTTGAGCGAGCCACTCTTCGCGGTGTCACCCTGGTTCGAGGCTCGACGCGCCCAGTATCAGGATGAACTCCAGAACATGAGCATGACGGGCGACGTCGACCGATGGGTGACCTTTTTCTGCGAGGGCATGCGGTCACAGGCGCAGGCGACGGTGGAGAAGATCACCGACCTTCTCGACTTTCGACAGGAGGCGATGTCCACGGCGCGAGGGGCCGGCCGACACTCGGTCGCGGTCGACATCGCCGGCGACCTGGTGGAGCGACCGGTCCTCAACGTGGCGACGACTGCGACCCGCTACGACGTGAGTTTCGTCGCGGCCAACAAGGCCGTGGCCAAGCTCGTCGATCGCGGATTGCTCGCCGAGATCACCGGGCGAGGGCACGATCGCGTCTTCCGGTGTGACCGAGTCCTGCAGATCCTCGAACGTTGAGCCGGGCCGGTGCTCGTGTTCAGATCCCCCCCTTCGACCCGAGCGACTTCTTCTCCTTCTTCGGCTTGGTTGACTTCTTCTTCGCCTTCGTCCGCTTCCTCGCGTCGGCGACCATGTCGGCGAACGACGACTCGACGGCGTCGCGGAATCCCTCGGGGTCGGTGTAGGCCGCCGGGTCGAGGAAGAGCCCGATGTCGAAGTCGCCGTCGTACGACATCGCCGTGACGTTGGCGCCGGTTCCGGCGACGGGACCCATGGCGATGGTCGCCTCCACCTTGGCCCCCGAGCAGTAGAGCGGGAACGGAGCGCCGCGGAGGTTCGACGTGGCGAAGTCGATGTGCTGGGCCGCCGAGCGGGCGGTCTGGGTGACGACCGAGATCGGCAGCAGGTTGATCACACCGGACATCGCGGTCATGCCACCCGACTTCTTCGTCTCCTCCTTCGCCGCCTCGACCACGTCGACGGTCGCCAGCACGCGCTTGCGGATCGACATCTTGCCGGCCGGGAGCGCCACCGGGACGGGGGTGAATGCGTTGCCGCCCGCCTTCTTGTCGGTGCGGGTGCTGACCACGAACGACGAGCTGGCCGACTCGATCGGGGTGTTGCGTGCGACGTGGTACCGATGAACGGCCTCGGCCATCCCGGCGAGGAACACGTCGTTCACCGTTCCGCCGAACGCTGCACGCACCGTCTTGAGATCGTCGAGGTCGAGGCGGACCCACTCGAGGTGACGGTGACGCGAGCGCTCGGCGAGCAACGGGGAGCCGGCTCGATCGCCGTCGTCGCTCGGACCGATCGTCGACACCGCCGAACGGACGGAGGCGACGACCTTGCCCGCCTGCTCCCCCGCCCGACTCGGATCGGCGGGCCACATC
This sequence comes from Actinomycetota bacterium, assembly GCA_039198505.1. Classification (GTDB taxonomy): domain Bacteria; phylum Actinomycetota; class Acidimicrobiia; order Acidimicrobiales; family Ilumatobacteraceae; genus Ilumatobacter_A. The sequence continues at coordinate 15,783 of JBCCTP010000042.1, forward strand.
GCGAGCTCGGCCGCGACCCTCCGGCCGATTCCGAGCTGACGCCGGACCTGGTGTCCGACCGACTGCTGGATCGGGCCGAGGGCGCTCGAGGCGACGTTGCCGCCCGACTCCTTCGCGGCCTCGTTCGCGGCGGCCTCGGCGATGATCGCGTCGAGGTCGACCTCGGGCGGCGGCGTCAGGTCGCGGCTGAGCTGCTGGTACATCTCCGCCATCCGCATCTGCCCGATGCCGTCGCTGACCGAGTGGTGGATGATCGCGAAGATCGCCCCGCGCCCCCCTTCGACACCGTTGATCACGACGAACCTCCACAGCGGTCTCGTCCGGTCGAGCGGCTCGGAGTACAGCTGTGTGGCGAGATCGAGGAGCTGGCGCTCACTGCCGGGCGACGGCAGCGCGATCTGGCGCAGGTGCGCGTCGAGATCGAACTCGGTGTCGACCGCCCACGCAGGCGTCGACAGTCGGGCGAATCCCGGCACGACGCGTTGGAAGAGCCGCGGCGTGTTGGCCACCCCGAAGCGCAGCACCTGCTGGAAGTGATCGAAGTCGAGCTCGCGGTCGAGCAGCGTGAGCGAGCCGCCGCTGGGGTTGAGCCACGGGTCCTTCTCGATGTTCCACATGAGCGCCTCGTGCTCGCTCATGCGTGCCGGAAGGTCCATCTCTCGTTGCCGGGTGCTCATCGTCGGTCTCCGTTGGTGGTCGTCAGGTGTCGGTTCCAGGTCGACGGTCGACCTCTGCCTCGGGGTCGCCGGAGTAGCCGGGCGGGAAGGTCCTCATCAGCTCCTCGCGGGTCGGGGTCCGCCGCACGCGCGCCTCGTCGGGAAGCAGGTCGACGATCGCCGACATGATCCGCTTCGTGTCGGCGTCGGGGCTGCGGTACTTCAGATCGACCGGATCGCCGACCACGGCGGTCACCTGCGGCCGGCTCATCGGATTCATGTCGGGGAGGCGGGCACTGCGGGGCCACACGTTCTCGGTGCCCCACAGACCGACGGGGATCACCGACGCCTTCGTCTCGGCGGCCAGGCGGGCGGCACCCCACCGCCCCTTCAGTTCCGGCTCGAAGAACGCCGGTCCGCGGGGGATGGTTCCCTCGGGCGCCATCATCACCAGTTCGCCACCCCGCAGTGCGTTGGCCGCCGCCTCGAGCGGAGCGTCGGATCCCGAGGCGCGTTCGACGCGCACGCCGCCCATGCCCTGCATGAGGCGGCCGATGACCGGCACGTCGAACACCTCCTTCTTGCCCAGCCCGCGGATGTTGCGACCCGCCTTCGCGATCAGCAGTCCCATCACGGTCGGATCGAAGTACGACCGGTGGTTGAAGACGACGATCGCAGGACCGTCGGCCGGGATCTTGTCGTGGTCGACGAAGTCGATGTCGGCGTAGGGAGCGACGAGCTCGGGGCGCATGAACGGTCGCGCCCACTCCTGGATCTCGCGGCCGCCGACCTTGATGAC
>JBCCTP010000043.1:0-17179 GCA_039198505.1 Actinomycetota bacterium
AGCGATCTCGGCGACGACGCCAAGGCGGCACTCGGGTTCGCCGACGCCTATCTCGACGCCGCCGGTCCCCTCGAGGGTGCCGACCGGGCGCGGTTCGTCGAGAGGTTCGACGAGGTCGAGCGGACCGAACTCGGCGTCGGTCTCGCCCTCTTCCACGGGTTCAGCAAGGCATTGATCGCCCTCGGATGCGAACCCGAGGAGATGGCGACCACCGAGTTGCCCACGCCCGGCAGCTGACGGCCGCTCCGGCGACGGGCGACCCTCGGGCGGTCACCGGTTGGGCTGCGGGGTCACCCTCAGGTACGGCTTGACCGGCTCCCAGCCCTTCGGGAAGAGCGTCTTCGCATCGTCGTCGCTCACGGCGGGCACGATGATCACGTCGTCGCCGTCGGTCCAGTTGGCCGGAGTGGCCACCTTGTGATCGGCGGTGAGTTGCAGCGAGTCGATCACACGGAGGATCTCGTCGAAGTTCCGCCCGGTCGACGCCGGGTACGTGAGCGTGAGCTTGACCTTCTTGTCGGGGCCGATGACGAAGACGGAGCGGACGGTCATCGTGTCGCTCGCGTTCTCGTGGATCATGTCGTAGAGGTCGGCGACGGTGCGGTCGGGGTCACCGATCATCGGGAAGTTCACGGCATCGCCCTGGGTCTCCTCGATGTCCTTCTCCCACTCGACGTGGCTGTCGACCGGATCGACCGACAGGCCGATCACCTTGACGTTCCGCTTGTCGAACTCGGGCTTGATCCGTGCGACCGTGCCGAGCTCGGTGGTGCACACCGGCGTGAAGTCCTTCGGGTGGCTGAACAGGACCCCCCACGAGTCGCCGAGCCACTCGTGGAAGTTGATGTCGCCCTGCGTGGTGGGGGCGGTGAAGTCGGGCGCGGTGTCGCCGAGGCGGACGGCCATGGGGATGCTCCTTGGTCAGAGTCGGACACGGATCGTTGACGCCGACGTTAGCGGTGATTCCCGACAAGTTTGGTCGGGAATCTGTGACCGGTGTCAGTTGCGGCGTCACGATTCGGTCGGTGTTCACCTCGGCGTCACCGCGTCGTGATCGCGGGGTCTGTGGGATCGCCTAGGTTCTGGGGCGCTCGGGTGGCAACGACGCCGCCGGAGAGTTCGACAACAACCCGCGGGAGGGTCCATGTCCGTTCGTTCGTTTCGCCGATCCCGGCCGTCCGCCGGGAGGATCCGGCGACTGGGGATCCTCACGTCGTTGGCCACCGCGGCCGTCGTCGTTCCGACCGTCTCCACCGTCGAGGCCGTCGACGGTCCTGCGCTGACCGTCTTCATCAGCGAGATCCACTACGACAACGACGGCACCGACGTCGGCGAGGCGATCGAGGTGTTCGGCCCCGCCGGGACCGACCTCACCGGGTGGCAGATCGTCCGCTACAACGGCAACGGCGGCGGCGAGTACGGCTCCGACACGCTCAGCGGGACGATCCCCGACCTCGACGGCACGTCCGGCGTCGTGGTGCTGAACTATCCGAGCAACGGCCTGCAGAACGGTTCGCCCGACGGCGTCGCGTTGATCGACGCCGGCGGAACCGTCGTCCAGTTCCTCAGCTACGAGGGCACGTTCGCGGCGACCGACGGACCCGCCGCAGGTCTCACCTCGACCGACATCGGCGTCGAGGAGGCGGGCGACACCGCGATCGGCGACAGCCTCCAGCTCCTCGGCACCGGCACCACCAATGGCGACTTCACGTGGCAGGCGCCGGCACCGTCGTCGTTCGGGGCCATCAACGGCTCCGGTGGCGGTGGTGGCGGCGGTGGCGGTGGCGGCCCCGTCGACGGTGTCGCCATCACCGAGATCCACTACGACAACGCCGGGACCGATGTCGGTGAGGCGGTCGAGATCACCGGACCGGCAGGGACGGACCTGGCTGGTTGGACGGTCGTCCGGTACAACGGGTCGAGCGGCGCGGTGTACGGGACGGACCCCCTCGGCGGGGTGATTCCCGATCTCGACGGCACCTCGGGTGTGGTCGTCGTCGACTATCCGAGCAACGGGTTGCAGAACGGTTCGCCCGACGGCCTCGCGCTCGTGGCGCCCGACGACACCGTGGTGGAGTTCCTGTCGTACGAGGGATCGTTCACCGCGTCCGACGGTCCGGCGGCGGGGCTGACGTCGACCGACATCGGCGTCTCGGAGACGTCGAGCACGCCGGTCGGTGAGTCGCTGCAGCTGATCGACGATGTGTGGACGGGCCCGGCCGAGGACACGTTCGGCTCGCTCAACGACGGCACCGGTGGCGGTGGTGGTGCTCCCTTCCTGTCGGAGATCCACTACGACAACGTGGGGACCGATGTCGGTGAGGCGGTCGAGATCACCGGACCGGCGGGGACGGATCTGACCGGTTGGACGGTGGTCCGCTACAACGGCAACAACGGAGGGCAGTACGGCACCGACGCGCTCGTCGGCGTGATCCCCGATCTCGACGGCACGTCGGGGGTCGTGGTGCTGGACTATCCGGAGAACGGACTGCAGAACGGTGCGCCCGACGGAGTGGCGCTGGTGGCGCCCAGTGGAGCGGTCGTGGAGTTCCTCTCGTACGAAGGGTCGTTCACCGCGTCCGACGGCCCGGCAGCGGGGCTGACGTCGACCGACATCGGCGTGGCCGAGACCTCGAGCACACCGGTCGGTGAGTCGCTGCAGTTGATCGACGGCGTCTGGACCGGTCCGGCGCCGGCCAGCTTCGGCTCGCTCAACTCCGACGGCGGTGGAGGCGGGGGACCGGGCAACTGTCCCGATGCCCCCGAGGTCACCAACATCGGAGCGGTTCAGGGAGCCGGCGCGGCGACGCCGTGCGCCGGTGAGGAAGTGATCGTCGAGGGCGTCGTCGTCGGCGACTTCGAGGGCCCGTCGCCTGCTCTCCGCGGCTTCTACGTGCAGGAGGAGGACGCCGACGCCGATAATGACCCGACCACCTCCGACGCGATCTTCGTCTTCAACGCCGACGACGACTCGGTGTCGCTCGGCGACACGGTCCGGGTCACCGGCACCGCCGCCGAGTTCGCGGATCAGACCCAGCTCAGCTTCTCGACGATCGAGGTGCTCGCATCGGGCGACGGCAGCTCGACGCCGGGGGTCACCCCGTCCACGTTCACCTTGCCGGTCGCGACGGCCGACTTCCTCGAGCGCTTCGAGGGAATGCTCGTCACCGTCGACCAGGAACTGTTCGTCACCGAGTACTTCCAGCTCGGTCGCTTCGGGCAGGTCGTCGTGTCGAGCGGTGGTCGACTCGACCAGCCGACCGCAGTCGCCGAGCCGGGTCCCGAGGCCAACGCCGTCCAGGCGGCCAACGACCTCAACCGGCTCATCGTCGACGACACGCTCAACGAGCAGAATCCCGAGCCGATCATCTACGGCGGGAACGGTCAGCCGCTCATGGCCGACAACCCGCTGCGCGGTGGCGACGTCACGGTCTCGCCGACCGGTGTGCTCACCTACACCTGGGCCGGCAACAGCGCCTCGGGCGACGCGTTCCGTCTGCGCCCGACCGTCGAGCCGATCGAGTTCGAGACCCGCAACCCGCGGCCGACCTCGGTCCCCTCGGTGGGTGGCACGCTCACCGTGGCGAGCTTCAACGTCCTCAACTACTTCCTCACGCTCGACGACGGCAGCGACGCCTGCGGTCCGATCGGGTCGAAGGACGGCTGTCGTGGCGCCGACGATGCTCAGGAGTTCGAGCGTCAGCGGGTCAAGCTGCTCGCGGCGCTGGCGAAGATCGACGCCGACGTCGTCGGCCTGATCGAGCTCGAGAACACCGAGCTCGCCGATGGCACCGTCGTCGAACCGCTGGCCGACATCGTCGCCGGCCTCAACGACCTCGCCGGATCGGAGGAGTGGGCGTTCGTCGACGCCGGAGCCATCGGGACCGACGTGATCAAGGTCGGCTTCATCTACCGGGTCGATGCGGTCACGGCGATCGGAGACCCAGCGATCCTCGACTCGTCGGTCGATCCCCGGTTCGACGACTCCCGCAACCGGCCGGCGCTCGCCCAGACGTTCACCGAGGACCACAGCGGCGAGGTGATGACGGTCATCGTCAACCACTTCAAGTCGAAGGGCTGCAGCGGGTCGACCGGTCTCGACGTCGCCCAGGGCGACGGTCAAGGCTGCTTCAACGCCAGCCGCACGTCCGCCGCCGAGGCACTCGTCGACTGGGCGGCCGCGTCCCCGACCGGCATCGCCGACGACGACGTGCTCGTCATCGGCGACCTGAACGCCTACGACAACGAGGATCCGATCGACGTCTTCATCGACGCCGGCTACGTCGACCTCGCCGATCGATTCGAGGACGATCCGTACTCGTTCGTGTTCAGTGGCCAGTGGGGCTACCTCGACTACGCCCTGGCGTCGCCGAGCCTCGTCTCCCAGGTCACCGGTGCGGCCGAGTACCACATCAACGCCGATGAGGTTCCGGTCCTCGACTACAACACCAACTTCCAGAGCCCGACACAGATCGACGATCTGTTCGCCCCCGACGAGTTCCGGACCTCCGACCACGACCCGGTGCTCGTCGGGCTGAAGCTCGACGCGGCACCGGGTGGGCGGGTCACGGCGCTCCCGGGCATCCTCTGGCCCGCCAACGGGCGGCTGCGGAACGTGGTGGTGTTCGGCAACCAGGGCTTCCGGGTGCTCGACACCGAGATCGTGTCGGTCACGTCGAACCAGGACGACAGCGGCCTCGCCCGCAACGACCGTCCGAACGACATCCGACTCGTGAACGACCGCCTGGTCCGGCTGCGGGCCGAGGCATTCGGAGGGACCCGGACGTACGAGATCCTCGTGCAGGTCAACGGCGACGGGCAGATCCGCTTCGAGACCGAGAAGGTCCGGGTCTTCCAGCGCCGCTTCCACTTCTTCTGGTGACGTTCGGGAGCGCGTCTGGTTCCATGGGGACATGAGCATCCCCGTGGAACTGGACGCCCTCGAGTCGAAGACGGCCGAGTACGGATGGGCCTACGTCCTGACCGTGACCGACTCGTCGACGCCGAAGATCGTGGCCACCACGCCCACGTGGTCCGACGGGGCGATGCTGCTGCACGAAGGGGGTGGCTCGGCGCGCAACGCCGACGCACGCTCCACGATCACCGTGGCCTATCCGCCGGTCGAGCCCGACGGATACACCCTCATCGTCGACGGTGAGGCGGCGGTCGACCGCAGCGACGACCAGCACACCGTCATCCGACTCCAGCCGTCGGGTGCGGTGCTCCACCGGGCGGCAGCGCCCGGCTTCGGTGGCTCGGCGACGGGCTGCAGCCACGACTGCGCCCCCGTCGAGTAACGACACTCTGGGTCAGGCACACTCTGTCGCCACTGGCCCACCCGACCCGATGCGACAGTGTGTGCCTGACCCACTCTGTCGCCTTAGCGTTGGTGTCCTGCCCCCGTAGCTCAGTTGGATAGAGCGGTCGCCTCCTAAGCGATAGGTCACAGGTTCGATTCCTGTCGGGGGCGCGATCGCTTCACTCGTCGCGGGTGAGGCGGGAGACGATCGCCGGGGCGAGGGTCACGCCGACGCCGGCGAGGATCGTGCCGATGCCGATGACGATCCAGGCGTCGATCGGCGGCACGTCGAGCTGGAAGTAGTCGCGCAGGAACGGGACCACCATCACGAACACGTAGGCGAGCGCCATCGCGCCGGCGAGGACGATCTTCCACAGCGCGAGTGGGCGGCTGATCAGCACGAGGATCACGAGACCCGCGCCCAGCAGGGTGATCGTGGCGGCGGTGCGGGCCTCGTCGAGCGTGACGTCGTCGAAGCGCCGCACGATCTCGTAGACGACGTACGAGGCCACGCCCGCCACGGCACCCGCGGGCAGGGAGAATCGAAGCACTCGTCGCAGGAACCCGGGACGCACGAGCGCCTCGTTGGCCGACAGGGCGAGGAAGAACCCGGGCACGCCGATCGAGAACGTGCCGATGAGCGTGAGCTGTCGGGGCAGGAACGGGAACGGCGCACCGCTGAGACCCACGAGCAGCGTGAGCAGCACCGCGTACGTGGCCTTCGTGATGAACAGGTTGGCGACCCGCTCGATGTTGTTGATGACGCGACGCCCCTCGGCGAGCACGAGCGGCAGCGTCGAGAACCGGTTGTCCATCAGCACCAACTGGGCGACCGCCCGCGTCGACGACGAGCCCGCCCCCATGGCGATCCCCATGTCGGCGTCCTTCAACGCCAACACGTCGTTCACGCCGTCGCCGGTCATCGCGACCACTCGTCCCCGTGACTGCAGCGCGCGCACCATCGACCTCTTCTGATGTGGCGTGACACGCCCGAACACCGCGGTTCGGTCGACGACGTCGGCGAACGCCTCGGCCGACTCCTCGGCGTCGGGCAGCGTGCGGGCGTCGGTGCTGACATCGGAGTGCGGAACGCCCGCCCGCGAGGCGACCGCGGCGACCGTGGCCGGGTTGTCGCCCGAGATGACCTTGATGGTGACGCCCTGTTCGCGGAAGAAGTCGAGGATCTCCGGGGCGTCGGGCCGCACGGTGTCGGTGAGGGTGACGATGGCGAGCGGCTCGAGGCGATCGGGGCGCGTCTCACCCTGGTGCTCTCCCTCGGCGTGAGCCAGGACGAGGACTCGCAGCCCGGCGTCGGCGCGCGACCGCACGGCGTCGAGGGTGTCGGTGTGCTCGTCGTCGACGAGGATCTCGGGCGCTCCGAGGTAGTAGGAACCGCGGCCCTCGAAGTGCGTCGCCGCCCACTTGCGGGCCGACGAGAACGGTGTGATCTCGTCGGCGACCCAGTCAGGTGAGGCGTGGTGCGCGGACGCGATGGCGGCGAGCGTGGCGTTGGGGCTGGGGTCGCTCGCGGCGAGAGCGCCCAGAGCGAGGTGAACGTGGTCGGCGTCGACGCCGGGCACCGGCTCGACGCCGTCGTAGGCGATCTCGCCGGTCGTGATGGTGCCGGTCTTGTCGAGGCACAGCGTGTCGACCCGCGCGAGGAGCTCGACCGACGCGAGCTCCTTCGCCAGTGCCTTCCGCCGGGCGAGGGCGATGATCCCGACGATGAACGCCAGGCTCGTGAGCAGCACGAGACCATCGGGCACCATGGCCACCGCAGCCGCGACCGTGCCTTGGAGCGCGTCCTGCCAGCGATCGACCTCATCGCTCGACAGCTGACGGATGAGCAGCAGGCCGGCGGCGGGCGGGATGATGTAGGTCAGCCACCGGAGGATGATGTTGACGCCTCGGCGCAGCTCGGAGTCGGCGAGCTTGAAGATCCGAGCCTCGTCGGCGAGCCGGGCGGCGTAACTGTCGGCGCCGATGTCGACCGCCCGGTAGAGCCCCGACCCCGACGACACGAAGCTGCCGGACATCACGCGGTCGCCGACCGTCTTGTCGACGGGATCGCTCTCGCCGGTGAGCAACGACTCGTCGCACTCGAGGCCGACCGCCGACAGCACGTCACCGTCGACCACGACCTGATCGCCCGGTGAGAGGACGAGAACGTCGTCGGCGACGACCTCGGGCACCGTGATCTCGTGGTCGGTCCCGTCGCGACGAGCGATCGCCCGTGGCGCGTTGAGGAGTTCGAGTTGGTGGAGCGTGCGGCGGGCTCGGAGTTCCTGGACGATGCCGATCACGGAGTTCGAGATGACCACGCCGGCGAACAGCGCATCGGCCGGGTAGCCGGCCACGAGGATCAGGACGAGCAGCGTCGAGATGATCGCGTTGACCGGCGTGAGGACGTTGGCCTTGACGATCTGTCCGAGCGTGCGGACCGGTGCGGCCGGCACGTCGTTGGTGCGTCCGTCGGCTCGCCGTTCGGCGACCTCGGCGGAGGTCAGGCCGACGATGGTGGTCTCACCGGCGGGTCCGCTGGTCGCGATGCTGCGGCCGGCTCCGTCCACGACGGCGAGGGTAGTGCTGGCGGCGTGCGGATCACGTCGACCAGCCGACTCGTCGGTCGAGCGATGGCGAGACGCGACGAGACGCAGGTCGGGGCGCGACCGAGGGGCACCGGCGATCGTGCCGGCGCCCCTCGGAAGCCCAACTGGAGACTCTGACCGTCAGCGGCGCATCACAGGTACACGCCGGTGACGTCGACGACGAGGTGCGTCGCCGCCGACACGTAGATACACACGGCGCCGTCCGTGCCGGGCTTCGCCGTGACGTGGTTCGCCACCTGGATGCCCGCACCGAAGTTGATGCTCGACGCCTCCGGGCGGTCGTCCGTGCACGGGTACACCGTGGCGTATCCCGGCTCGATCGACTGGGCGGAGGTGAGGTTGATCGCATACGCCCCGACGTCTTCGAGCCCGCTGTCCGTGCCGAGCTCGAGCCGCACGGTCGAGCCGGCGGCGACCTTCGCGCCGTCGCGGGTGTCGAGGAAGCGGGCCGGGGTGTGCGCCACCAGCACCGGGGTCTGGCTCGACTCGAACGCACCGTTCAGGTCGACGACGAGATGGGTGGACTGCGAGCTGTAGATGCAGACCCGTCCGTCGTCGCTCAGTTCGGCGAACACGAGGTTGGCGGTGGTGAGTCCGGCGTCGTAGTTGACGTTCGAGGCGAGCGGACGCTCCTCGGCGCAGTCGTACACCGTGAGGAAGCCGAGCGAGTCGGCCTGCGGCGCAGCGACGTTGAGCACCGCGGCCACGGCGCCGGCCGGGGCGAGCCCGTCGCCGGTCACCTGGACCTCGACCAGTCCGCCGGCGGCCACCTTCGCACCGTCACGGGTGTCGAGGAGTCGGACCGGCGTGCTCGGGCCGACGCGATCGACGAGGTCGGGCGAGAAGTAGCCGTTCGCGTCGACGACGAGGTGGACCGCCGTGTTGGTGTAGATGCACACCTCGTTCGAGTCGTCGACTTCGACGATCACGAGGTTGGCCTTGTTGGTGCCGGCCTGGAAGTTGACCGCCGAGGCGAGCGGGCGTTCCGACTCGCACCCGTGGATCGTGAGGAAGCCCACGCCGGCGCCCTGGACGGCGGCGACGTTGATCGCGACGGCCGTCGCAGTGCCGGGGACGTTCCACGACGCGTCGATCGCGATGCGCTGCGTGGCGCCCGAGGCGAGCCGATCACCGGACCGGGTGTCGAGGACACGGGTCGGCGTGATCGGCAGGTAGCCCTGATCGTCGGGGACGACGCTGGTCGTTCCCGACAGGTCGGTCACCAGGCGCTTGCCGGTCTCGATCGCCCGATTGTCGAGGCTCGTGCCGCTGAGCTTCACCTCGTAGTCCTGCGTGCCCTCGGGCGGGGTGATGTCGGCCGAGACGTTGCCCTCGGCGTCGGCGGTCTCCGTGCCGACGACGACGCCGTCGACGACGATCTGGACCGTCGATCCCGGCTTGAAGTTCCGCCCGGTCACGGTGACCGTTCCGCCGTCGGTGGCCGGCGGCTCGACGTCGGAGTCGGGGTCCTCGATGGGGCCGTCGAAGCAGGTGTATCCGGCGAGGGGCGCCGACTCGGCAGGCGTCGAGCCGACCGCGTTGGTCTTGGTCACCTCGAAGGTGAGGCTCCCGCCCGCGTCGGCGATGAGCACGCATCCGCTCCCGGGGATGTTCGACAGAGCGGTGCCGTTGTTCTTCCACACCGTGGTCGTGCCGGTGATCGGCGAGCCACCGTCGTTCCACGTGCCCTCCGTGGCCGTGACCACACCGCCGTCCTCGGGCGTGCCCTGGATGAGCGGCAGGCCCGAGTTGCTCGGCGCGGTCGCCGCGTTGAGGATCTGGATCGAGCGCGACACGCTCGGGGCGGGCACGTAGTCGACACCGTCTCCGGGGTGGTCGGCGAGGATCGGGCACGTGCCGACCGACACCGGTGTCACCGTGGTGCCGGACACCGTGCAGATGCCGGTGTTGAGGCTCTGGAACGTGACCGGACCGCCGCCGGGCGAGGTCGCAGTGGCGCTCAGCTCGAACGTGCCGTCGGTGACGATCTTGTCGCCCGGCTGCGGGAAGTCGATCGGGTTCGAGAGTCCGACTCGGACCACCGAGTCGATGTACATGTCGGAGCCGATGGCGAGAAGACCCGTCCCGTCGTAGGTGCCGTTGACGAAGCGGAAGCGGTAGGAGCCGGCGTTCGGCACTTCTCCGCTGGCGGTGATCCATGTCTGGTTCTCGCCGCGGCCGTAGGTGAGGAGCGTGTGGCTCGCCGGCGAGCCGTAGTCGTACACGCCGGGCGAGGTCTCGGTGACCTCGACGAGGAAGGCGTAGATCTCGTAGTCGTCGGTGTTGGCGACCGCCGCCCAGTCGAAGGTGACCGACTGGCCGACCGACGCGTCGAACGCTTCGGAATACACGTCGGGGCCGAAGGCCGAACAGTACGACTCACCCGGCCCGCCGTCCGTGTTCCCGCTCGGACAGTTGCCACTGCTGGTCAGCTCGACGATGCCGTTCCGGCCGCCGAAGCTCGCTGCCTCGTCGAACGAGGTGGAGAGTCCGGACGACGTCCCGCGGTACTGCGACTCCCGGGTGTAGGCGTCGCGCCCGCCATCGGTCGGGCCGAAGTACTGCGCGTCGGTCACGAACGTGTACGGGTCGCCGCTCGTCGCGTCGGTTCCGGTGATCGTGTAGGGGCCGATGCCCGCGATCGTCACGTCGCCCCGCTGGGAGCGCGATGCGAGCGAGCCGATGACGACCTCACCCGATCCGGGAGTCTCGAGATCGATGGTCTGGAGCGCACCGGTGGCCGATGCGATGGGCGCCGATGTCGGCAGTCCCACGATGGCGGAGCCGATGGCCATCGCTCCCGTGAAGGCGCCGGCGACGAGGCGCGTCGCGCGGCGGCGTGGGGTGGTCATGGTGGATTGCCCTCCTGTCCGTCGTGCTGCTCGGTCGAGAGCCGAGGGGGACAGCACGCGTCCGGAAGGGTTTCGGCAAGACGACTGACGACTTGAGGGAATTCGAACGAATCGCGCTCAGACCGGTCGCACGAGGTGACCGTGTCGCGTCGACACAGCGGGCGCCGCCTCGACGGTCGGGTCACCGCACGCCTGCACGGTGTGGGTGTACGGGTTGATCGCGTCGTCGTCCGGCCGGATCTCGAAGTGCAGATGCGGCCCTCCCGCATTGCCGGTGGATCCGACGGTTCCGATCACGTCGCCGACCTCGACCTCACGTTCAGGTCCAGTCCACTCGTCGAGGTGGGCGTAGTAGAAGCGGGTACCGTCGTCGGTGATCAGCCACGCGGATCGGCCGCCGAGCCGGCTCTGCGTGTGCTCCACGACTCCGTCGCGGACGGCGACGATCGGCGTCCCTCGCTCGGCGATGAGGTCGACACCCTGATGGGTTCGCCCACCGCTGCGGGGCCAGCCCCAGCTGTCCTCGAAGTCGTGCCGCCCGTCGACCGGGCACACGTCGAGGACCGAGGTCGATCGCGAGGGGGCGCGACCGTCGTCGTCCAGGAACGCGTCGTCGACAACGTCCTCGAACACGAGGCTGGGTGCAGCCTGGTGGGTCGAATCCTCGTGGATCGGTCGCGGTTCGGCCGCCGCGGATCCTGACGTCGCGATCGTCAGCGCGGTGGAGAGGCCGATGGGGGTGGCGGCGAGGGTCAGGGCGAGTCGGACTCGCCGACGGCCCGCCGCCCGTCGGAAGGGTTCGGTTCGCATGGAGGCGGAGACGTTACGAACGGGTGACGCAAAGGTGACGTCGACGTGACGGATGCCGCAGCACGTGTGAACGAGCCCACGGAACGTCGCCATCGGGCCACGCGGCGATGGGTCTGGGCGAACGGCGCCGTCAGGCGACGGACGGTTGGTGGGTCTCGCCGATCCCGCGGACGAGCCACGCGATCGTGAGGAACATCGCCACTCCCAGCGTGATCGACGCCGCGCCGAGCCCGGCTGTGGCTCCCACTGCGCCGACGAGCAGCGGCCCGACGATCTTGCCGGCATCCTGCGTGACCGCCAGCGCGGCGAGAAACGGTCCTGGGGAGTCGCTCGGGGCGAGATCGCTCCCGAACGTCAGCATCACACCCGACCCCAGCCCGTTGCCGATCCCGATCACGGCACCGGCGACGACGGCGGCGGTCGCCGACGTGGCCAGACCGAGCACGACCAGACCGATCGCGATGATGCCGAACGACGGCACCATCGCCGCGAGTCGACCGTGGGCGTCCATGAGCCACCCCGAGACGGGGAACAGCAGGAGGTCGGCCGCGGTCCCGACGGTGACCAGGGCGCCGACCTCGGCGGGCCCGAGCCCGAGTTCGTCACCGATCAGCGGGACGACGACGAACCGTCCTTCCCGCACCGTCATCACCATCAGGAAGACGGGCCCGGCCCGGAGCAGGATCCGGCGATGTGTGCGGACCGCGGTCACGACGCCCTCGTTGGGGCGACCGACGTGCACCGGATCCGCCGACGTCGTGGCGGTGCTCACCTCTCCGTCCACGTGAGGTCGAGGGTCCTGTCGTGCGGGCGCGGGCCGGGACAGCACTGCGGGGACGAGACCGAGTGCGGACAGGGCTCCCGCCACAGCGAATGCGGCCGTGAAGCCGACTCGGTCGGCGATCAGTCCGCCGAGGAGCGGGCCGACGAACAGCGAGATCCGGAACGACCCGCCGATCCACGCCATGGCGCGCCCGCGGGTGGCGTCGTCGACGGTGCGGGTGATGTACGTCTGCCGTGACAGTCGAAGCGCCGCGCCGGCCGATCCACCGCCGAGCCGCAGCGCCACGAGTGCGATGGCGGTGTCCGTGAGACCCAGTGCCGCGACGGCCATCGCGATCACCGCGAGTGCACCGATCATCACGGACCGCTCGCCGTGGCGGGCGAGCAGCGAGCCGACCGGGAGACCGGCGAGAGCGGCGCCCAGTCCGGCGGCAGCGAGGACGACGGACGTCGTTCGCAACGTGAGGCCGATCTCCGCGAGATACAGCGGCAGGACGGGGATCAGCATCCCGGTGGCGATCGTCCCGGCCGAGATCGGCGCGTAGACGGATCCGAAGAGGCGACGGAGTCGTCGGCCCGCCGTGGGGGCCTCTTCGTTCACCGTGACCGGGTCGCTCACTGCGGTCGGACCGTACCCCGGTCCGATCGCGCGGGGGCTCCCGCCCGACGTGTGTCAGGTGCCGCTCGTACGTTTGAGATCGTGTGAACGAGGAACCATGATTCGTGACACGGACAGGGACCGTCCCCGGCCGGGTCGCTCAAGGGGAGAACCATGAAGCAACTGACCGGACTCGACGTCGGCTTTCTCCTGATGGAGACGCCGAACACGTACGGGCACGTCAACGGGCTCAGCATCTACGAACGCCCCGACGGCGACTTCGACCCCTTCTCCGTCGTGCGCGAGCGCTTCGAGATCCTCGCGAGCCAGCTCGAGCCGCTCCGCCGCCGGGTGGTCGAGGTGCCGCTCGAACTCGACCGGCCGTACTGGATCGAGGACAAGAACTTCGACATCGACTTCCACGTCCGACACATCGGGATCGCACCTCCCGGGGCCGCCGATCAGCTCGCCGAGCAGGTGGCGCGCATCGTCGGTCGCCACATGGACCGCCGCCGTCCGCTGTGGGAGGTGTACGTCATGGAGGGCCTCGCCGACGGTCGATGGGCGATGCTGACCAAGCTCCACCACGCCACGATCGACGGAGCATCCGGCGTGATCATGCTCAAGATGATCACCGGGTCGTCGCCCGACGAGCCGTGGGACCACGAGTACATCCCCTGGGAGGGAGAGGATCCGCCCACTCGCGGCGAGATGCTCCAGCGCGCGGCGAAGAACATCGCTCTCAATCCGGTCCGGGGTGCACGGATCTCGTTGAGCATGATGCGAGACGTCGCCTCGGCGCTCGGGATCGACAGCGTGAGCGGCGTCGTCGACCGAGCGAGAGACACGGTCGGAGCGATCGCCAAACGGTCGACGGGCGCCACCGACGACAGCACCTCGCGTGTCTCGATCCCGATCACTCCGGCTCCACCGACGCCGTGGAACGCGAGTGTCACCCCGCACCGTCGATTCGCCATGCGCTCGATGCAGCTCTCGAACCTCAAGGCGCTCAAGGACGCCACCGGGGGCACGCTCAACGACGTCGTGATGGCGGTCTGCACCGGGGCGCTCCGGAACTACCTCATCGAGCACGACGCGCTGCCAGAAGGCCGGCTGCGGGCGATGGTGCCCGTGTCGATCCGGACCGGTGACGAAGAGGATCCGTGGACCAACCGCGTGTCCGCCATCGTCGCCGACCTGCCGACCGACGTCGAGGATCCGCTCGAGCGCATCACCGAGTGCCGCGAAGCGATGCTCGCCGGCAAGCGTCAGTTCGATCTGCTCCCCGCCGAGCAGATGGTCGACGCCACGCAGTACACCTCGCCGGTCATCGCTGCGTCGGCGGTGCGACTCGTGTCGCGGCTCAAGCTCGCCGACCGCGTCAACTCGCCGGTCAACGTCGTCATCTCGAACGTTCCGGGCCCGCGGGAGCCGCTGTACTTCGCCGGCGCGAAGCTCGATCACTACATCCCGGTGTCGACCATCTCCGACGGGGTCGGACTCAACATCACGGTCCACAGCTACGAGGACCGCATGGACTTCGGCCTCATCGCCGACCGAGAGCTCGTACCCGATCTCTGGCACCTGGTCGACCTGCACATCGACGAGATCCACACCATGTTCGAGGTGTCCGGTGCCGAATGGGCCGAGCCGCCGTCGCCGCCGGCGATGCGCTACGGCGGTGACGGCGTCGATCCGATCCCGCCGACCGATCCCGAGCTGACGGCCCGTCTCGCCGGCATGACCACCGCCCCGGTCGAGTCGTCGAGCTCGTCGACGAACGGCAACGGGTCCGGCGCCGGCACCGGCCGCCCGTCGGCGAAGAAGCGGTCCTCGTCGAAGGGATCGGGTTCGACGGCATCAAAATCCACGGGATCGGGGTCGAAGGCGTCGAAGAAGTCCGGCAAGAAGAAGACGGCCGCCCGGGCCGGAGCGTCGGCGACGTCCTGATTCACGTCCCGCGGTCGGCAGCGGCCGCCGGCGGGCTCGGCAGTAGGGTGCGGTGATGAGTGCGGTGGTGGCCGAGGGCGCTCGTCGGCAGCATTTCGATCCTCCGGGGCCGCTGTTCGCGGCGCTCGAGACCCGTGCCTTCGCCGAGCGCGCCCAGATGACGGCGTTGCTTCCGGCCCTTCGCCGGTTGCCGCGAGGCGATGGCCACCCGGTCGTCGTGTTCCCCGGATTCACGGCCACCGATCGCTCCACCGAGCCACTCCGGCGGCTGCTGCGCGACCTCGGCTACCGCACGTACGGATGGTCGGGTGGCCGCAACGTCGGCCCGACGGTCGAGGCGCTCGAGGTCATCGTCGAGCGGCTCGAGCACGCGTACTCGCGCAACGAACGTGAGGTGAGCCTCATCGGGTGGAGTCTCGGCGGGATGTACGCGCGCGAGCTCGCGCGCTCGCTGCCGAACATGGTCCGCCAGGTGATCACGCTCGGGAGCCCGATCCAGATGGTCGAGCAGGACAAATCGGGTGCCGAGCGGATGTGGCAGGCGATGCGTCGACGTCATGTTGCCGGTTTCGTCCGTCAGGAGCGCGAGGCGACCCGGCCGCTGCTCGAGGTGCCGGCCACGTCGATCTACACCCGGACCGACGGTGTCGTCCCGTGGCAGGCGAGCCTCATCCGCCGGACCGATCGCACCGAGAACATCCGTGTCTACGGGTCGCACTGCGGTCTCGGCTTCAACGTGGCGGCGATCTACGCCATCGCCGATCGGCTGGCGCAGCCCGAGGGGCAGTGGCGCCACTTCCGAGCGCCGTTCCCGCTCCGCCTGCACTTCCCGCCGGCGACCGATCTCGAGCCCGACCGCCTGCCCGGCCACTGACCCCGGCCCCGTCGGGGCCCGGCGGCGCGGTCAACCGGGCGGTCACGATCGCTCAAGCCGTCGGCCGTCGTTGCCGATCGGAGGACGATGGACGAGTGCGCACCTCCGCGTCGGGCGCACTCGCGCACGTGAACCCGTCGCGTGACGGCGGGCCGCAACGCTCGCCGTCGACGATCCCCGAGGGTGTCCACGGCGTCCTTCGACTGGAGGAGATCGACCGGGCGATCATCGACGTGGTCTTCCTCACGGCCATCGGCGCGGCGGCGCTCGGCTTCGGGACGTCGATGACGTACGGCGGATGGTACGCGGCGGCGGCGACCGGGCCGTTCGTGTGGATCCTCCTCCGACGTTGGTTCCTCGACCGTCTGATCGGCGTTCCCGCAGCTGTGGCGGGCATGGTGGCGATCACCACGTGGGCCATGACGATCTCGAGCGTCGCGTCCGGAGGGTTGGGTGGACCGGGTCCGTACTTCGCCGGGCTCGTCGCGATGTTGGCGTCGACGCTCTACCCCGACGTCGTCTGGGTGCGTTCGATCGGAGCGCTGTCGGTGGCGGTGATCGTCGCCACCGACCTGCTGGTCGACCGGCCGGTCGACTGGTTCCACGCGGCGGGAGCGCTCATCCTCTCCGTGGCGATCCCCACCGCTGCCGAGCGGTTGGTTCGGCTCGAGAGCGAGCAGCGGCGTCGGTCCATCGTCGATCCGTTGACCGGATGTCTCAACCGACGGTCACTGCGGACGCGCATCGACGAACTCGACGCCCAGGTGGTCGGTCCGGGCGTTCCGATGTCGGTGATCGTGTTCGACATCGACCACTTCAAGAACGTGAACGATCGTTTCGGCCACGGCACCGGCGACCACGTGCTCGTCCACGTGGCGAAGATCGTGCGCGAACAGTTGCGTCGCGTCGAGTCGCTGTACCGGACCGGCGGTGAGGAGTTCCTCGTCCTGCTTCCCGAGACCGACCTCGACGACGCCACCGTGGTGGCCGTCGGGCTGCGTGCTGCGCTCGCCGCCGAGCCGTTCGGTGGACCGCACGGCCCCATCGACGTGACCGCGTCGTTCGGGGTGGCCGGTGCGGTGACACCCGTGGCGATGGGATCGCTGTTGGCCGATGCCGACCGTCAGCTCTACCGCGCCAAGGAAGGCGGTCGGAACTGCGTCGCTCGTGCGGACCACCCGAACGTGATCGCGCCTCGTCGACCCACGATCGTCTGAGCGAGCGTCCCGCCACCTACGGTCGCGAGCATGGACTTCGCGATCCCCGAGACGACGCAGAAGCTGCTCCACGACCTCGACGTCTTCATCGACGACGTCATCAAGCCGATGGAGGCCGAGGACGACAACATCCGGTTCTTCGACCATCGCCGTGAGGACTCGCGGACCGACTGGGACCGCGACGGAC
>JBCCTP010000044.1:0-16328 GCA_039198505.1 Actinomycetota bacterium
GGAACGCGGGGCCGAGAGCTCTTCACATGCCGATTATCGGGGTTTTATCTCAGAAATCAAGCATCGAAGGTGAACATTCGAGCGCCGGCAGACCGACATCGTGTTCGTCGAGACCATGGGCGCGCTGACCAGACCGTCGCAGCGATGAATCGCTCGGCACGCAGGCACGGCTGATCATCAGGAGCCGAGGTTGGGTGCCCGGTGGGGCCGACGGCCGTCGTCACGCGACGCACGACCTCCGACGATCTGCAGCTGTGGGGGCGGACGCCAGCGACTCCAGTCGCGGTCTGACGATCTCGATTGCGCGTCGCGATCTGCGATCGGGAACTCGGACTGCTCGCGGACAAGACGTGAAACGACACTGGACGGCGGCGGCGCCGGTCAGATGGAGCGAGCCGCGTTGTCGAAGCGGGTGTACTGACCGAGGAAGACGAGTCGTTTCGTCCCGATGGGACCGGCGCGGTGCTTGGCCACGATGACCTCGGCCGAGCCCTTGTCG
This sequence comes from Actinomycetota bacterium, assembly GCA_039198505.1. Lineage (GTDB taxonomy): Bacteria > Actinomycetota > Acidimicrobiia > Acidimicrobiales > Ilumatobacteraceae > Ilumatobacter_A. The sequence goes on from JBCCTP010000044.1 coordinate 500, forward strand.
GGTGACTCCTCGTTGTAGACCTCGTCGCGGTACAGGAACATCACGACGTCGGCGTCCTGCTCGAGCGATCCCGACTCGCGCAGATCGGCGAGCATCGGACGCTTGTCGGAGCGCGCTTCGAGCTGACGGCTCAGCTGGCTCAGCGCCACGATCGGGCACTCGAGCTCGCGGGCGAGCACCTTCAGGTTTCGGCTGATCTCGCTGACCTCGAGCTGACGGTTCTCCGGTTTGCCGCTGCCGCTCATGAGCTGGAGGTAGTCGATGACGATGCAGGCGAGCCCGCCGTGCTGGGCCTTGAGTCGCCGGGCCTTGGCGCGGATCTCCATCACGGTGACCTGGGGGTTGTCGTCGAGGAACAGCGGGCACTCGAGCCGGCCGACGGCCAGCCCGATCTTCGACCAGTCGGCTTCGGTGAGCCGTCCGGTGCGCAGCTTCGTGGAGTCGACCTTGGCCTCGCTCGACAGGATGCGCTGGGTCAGCTCGGCGTGGCCCATCTCGAGCGAGAAGACCAGGACCGGACGCCCGTCGTTCTTCGCGATGTGCGTGGCCAGCCCGAGCCCGAAGGCCGTCTTGCCCATCGCCGGCCGCGCTCCCACGATGTTGAGGGTGCTCGGCTGCAGTCCGGAGAGCAGCTCGTCGAGATCGTCGTAGCCGGTGGCTGTTCCGGTGATGATGTCGCCGCGCTCGAAGTTCTCCTCGAGCTGATCCATCGTGAGGTTCAGCAACTCGTTGATGGGACGAGTGGTGTCGGACACCTTCTCGTCGGCGATCTGGAAGATGCGACTCTCGGCCTCGTCGACCGCCTTGCGGGCGTCGTCGGGTTCGTTGAACGCCAGCTCGGTGATCTCACCCGCGGTCTGGATGAGCCGCCGCAGCAGAGCGGTGTCCATGACGATCTGGGCGTAGTGCTCGGCACCCGAGACGGACGGTGTGGCGTTCTGCAGCTCGTTCAGTCGTTCGATGCCACCGACCTCGTCGAGGAGGCCGTGGCGACGGAGCTCGTCGGACACCGTGACCACGTCGACCGGACCCGACGTGGAGTAGATCGACCGGATCGAGTCGAAGACGTGCTGATTGGCGGGGTTGTAGAAGTCGGATGCACTCAGGCCCGCCTCGCCGACCACACCGATGGCCTCGCGCGACAGCAGCAGCGCACCCAACACCGACTCCTCGGCCTGCAGGTTGTGCGGCGGGACGCGCCGCCGCACGCCGCCACCTCGTGCGCCGCCACCGCCGTCGCGAGGATCGTCGGGATCGATCGGGAACTGTTCGTCGCCGGCCATGAGCGGGTCATTCTCCACGGGTCGCGCTGTGTGACGGAAGGGGAACAACCGCCCAAATCGCTGTTGACAGCCCTGTGGGTAACTGTGGACAACCCGCGCGAATCGCGCGAGATCCCCTGTGGACAGCCGCGTGAGGGCGCGACCACATGGAGTGGTGAAGCCCTGCTCGTGGAGGTGATGGCCGTGTCACGCCGTTGGCGTACACGGCCGCCATCACTCGGCGGCGACGACGTCGATGGTGATCGGGAACGAGACGTCGGCGTGGAGCGACGCGGTGACCTGGTGCTGACCCGTGGTCTTCACGCCGTCGACCTCGAGAGCTCGACGATCGAGTTCGACATCGGTCTGTGCCTGCACGGCGTCGACCACGTCACTCGCCGACACCGAGCCGAAGAGCTTGCCCTCGGCGCTGGCCTTGGCCTCGATCGTGATGACCTTCGGCACGAGCGTGCTCGCGATGGCCGTGGCGGCCTCGCGAGCCTCGTGGTCCTTGGCATCGCGTGAGGCGCGCATCTTCGCCGCCTGCTGAACCGCTCCCGCCGAGGCCTTGATGGCCTTGCCCTTGGGGAGCAGGAAGTTGCGAGCGTGACCGTCGGCGACGTCGACGATGTCGCCACGCTTGCCGAGTCCGTCGACATCGGCACGGAGGATCACCTGCATGCTCAGACCTCCTCGCCCTCGGCGACGGCGGGATCGGCACCGTCGGCCTCGACCACGTCGACACCCTCGGGCAGCTCGCCGTCGGTGGTCGTGGTCTCGTCGGCGTTCTCGGGCATCGGCATGTCGCGATCGCCGCGCTCACCCCGACGTCCGCCGGTGCGGGTGGACGCCACGCGCCGCGTGTACGGCAGGAGCGCCATCTCGCGGGCGATCTTGATGGCGTTGGCGACCTCGCGTTGCTGCTGGAGATCGTTGCCCGCGACCCGCCGGTTGCGGATCTTGGCCCGATCACTCATGAAGCGGGTGAGCAGATCGACGTCCTTGTAGTCGACGTACTCGACCTTCTCGATGACGAGGACGCTGGTCTTCTTCTTGAACTTGCGGGGATTGGCCTCGCGGGAGCGGGCCTTGTTCTTCTTACTGGCCATGGTGGAACCTCGGATGAAACCTTCGTGAGTTCTGTCGTTCGACGGGGGTCAGAACGGCTCTTCGTCGCCGTACACGGGATCGGGTGCGGGGGCGGCGGCGCCACCCCCACCACCGCTGGGTGCTGAGTCGCGTGAGATCCGCTCGACCTGCGCCTGTGCCCAGCGGAGGCTGGGGCCCAGCTCGTCGGCGACGATCTCGGTGATCGAGCGCTTCTCTCCCTCGCGGGTCTCGTACTCGCGCTGCTCGAGGCGGCCCGTGACGATGGTGCGGCTGCCCTTCGCGAGGCTCGCCGCGGCGTTCTCGCCGAGATCACCCCAGGCGACGATGTTGAAGAACGAGACGTTCTCTTCCCATTCGTTGGTCTGACGGTTCATCCAGCGGCGGTTGACCGCCATGCCGAACGAGGCCACCGCACGGCCGCTCTGCGTGTACCGCAGCTCGGGGTCGCGGGTGAGGTTGCCGACGAGCGTGACGCTGTTCTCGGATGCCATGTGCGTGCTCCTCTGGTGATGCGCCGGGTCAGCCGACCTCGACCGCCATGCCGCGGCGCTCGGCTTCGGCGTCGGGCAGACGGATCAGCTTGTGGCGGACGACGTCGTCCCCGAGACGGAGCGTGCGCTCGAGTTCATCGAGAGCGCCCGGCGTCGAGACGATCTCGGCGACCAGGTAGTACCCGGCCGGCTTCTTGTTGATGGGGTAGGCGAACTGACGCTTGCCCCACCAATCGATCTTGCCGTGGAGCTCGGCGCCGGCGGACGACACGCCGTCGGTCACCTGCTTCATCCAGGCCTGTGCCTTGGGATCGTCGACGTCGCCGTCGATGATCACCATCAGTTCGTAGCCGCGAGTCATCGGCTCGGTACCTCCCTCCGGATCCCCTCGGTCACGATCGGTGAGTCGAGCGGGAGCCCCGGGCCACTCGGACGTCGGGGCAGGGTGAATATGGACCGCTTCACGCTAGCGGCGAGGTGGAGCCTCGCGTCGCGGCGGGTGCACGCCGAACGGATCATGTGGCTCATCCTGACGCGGGGGTGCGACAGGGTTGGTGAGGTGGTCGACCGGGCGACCGATCAGCCGACGATGTCGGTGCGCAGGTCGGTGGTCTCCAGGAACTCGCGATACGTCCCGATCAGGTTGATGTACGCCTGGTAGTGCTGGCCGAACGCGCTGTCGTCCAGCAGGATCACCTGACCTGACCGCACGACCTCAAGGTTCTCGTAGACCGGCGACTCGAGCATGCCGCTGTTGTCGCCCGCCTGCACCACGAGGAGATCCGACTCGAGTCGCTCGAACTGCTCCTCGCTGATCGTGAGGATCCGGTCGGCGGTGCCATCGGCCTCGTCCATGATGTCGGTCCAGTTCGCGCCGATCCGGGTCCAGATGTCCTGGATGAGGAAGAAGTCGGTCCCGAACACGTCCTGACCACCGTCGTAGGCGACCACAGAGGCGACATCGAGCTCGTCACGCAGCGGCGCGAAGCTCTCCTCGAGCCCGGCGAGCGCCTCGGCGAACTCCGCCTGCAACGAGTCGACCGAGACCGTCGCCGACGGGCCGAGCAGCTCGGCGTAGTCCGCCATCATGTCCTCGACCGGTTGGAAGTGGTTGATCGCCACGACCGGCGCGATGCGCTCGAACTGGGCGAGGCCCTCATCGTCGAGACCCCCGGTGGCGAAGCCCGAGTCCACGGCACCCCAGATGATGAGGTCGGGCTTCAACGCTGCGATGGCCTCGAGGTTCAGTTCCCGGAAGCTCCCGATCCGCCCCTCGATCGCGGCCAACTCGTCGGCGTAGTACCGGTTGAGCGCGATGTCGTCGACGGTCTCGTCGGGGATCCCGATCAGCGGGCCGCCGAGCGAGAGCACCTGCGGCACGATGTTGAACGCGTCGGCCGAAACGATCCGTTGCGGCGCATCGGGGACCTCGACCTCCCGACCGAGGGAGTCGACGAAGACCCGCGTCTCCACCGACTGCACCGGCTCGGAGCCCGAGCCCGGTGCCGATCCCGGCGCAACGGTTGCGGACTCATCGGCCGGCTCGGACTCGGACTCGGACTCGTCAGCGTCCTCCTGCGCCGTCTCCTCGGACTCGTCTGCGACGTCCGCGGCCGATGTCGATGAAGACGCTGGGTCAGCGGCATCCGAACTCGAGCCGTCACTGCCGCAGGCCGCCACCGTCAAGAGCACACCGGCGGCAGCCAGCAGCGAGGCGCGATTCCATCCGTTCATGTCGTCTCCCGTGAGTTGCTCCAACAGACGGGAGACAGGCTCTCCTGACACAAGTGACCGAGACGACCGATCCGGTGACCGAGACGACCGAATGCGCGACGAGTCGAGCCGATCGGACCGGCGCCGCACGGTCCGCTGTGAGAACTCCGACGGGTTGAGACCCGTCTCGGCTGCGAAGGCGCGGGCGAACGTGGCGGCCGATCCATATCCACAACGGCGAGCGACCTCGCGGACCGGCACCGCATCGTCGAGCAGCCTCATCGCGGTGTGCACCCTCAGCTGAAGCCGCCATCGACCGAACGGCAGTCCGGTCTGTTCGGTGAACAAGCGTCGAAGTGTCGTGACGCTGGCACCCACGCGCGACGAGAAGTCGGCGAGCTCCATCGGGCATGACGGATCGGCCACGAGTGCGTCGGCCACGTCCCGGGCTCGCGGGTCGGTCGGGAATCGGATCGGCAACGGTCGGGCGACGAACGACTCGTGCACGTGGTCGACCACCGCCGACAGCAGATGGACCGACCACGGTCGAGTGCACGATCGTGCCAGGTGCTCCATCATCGGGCCGGCGACATCGTCGAACTCGACGTGGGTGAGCCGATGCCACGACGGTGGGCAGGACCCGGCCACGAACCGTGCCATCCACCAAGGAGCCCCCGTCTCGACCGAGTACGGATGCTCGACCGGGACCCACAGAGCGAAGGGCGCCGCCACCAGGAGCGAGAGTCGGGGCGTCCGAACCTCGAGGCTCGAGTTCCTCGACCAGATCAGTGAGTGGTGGACCCGATCGAACCCGTCCACGGAGGCCGAACGCACGCCACCGTCGAGGATCGGTTCGCGGGACTCGATCGAGCCGAGGATCACACCCTGGTCAGACGTCAAGGACATTCGTCGCACCGTAGACCGGGGGTCAGGTGCGCTTGATCCCGAGATGGGCACCCGGGGATCACTGCGGTTCGTCGAAGGACCTGTCCGCGGCGGTCACTCGATGCATCCGGGCACGGCGTCGGGATCGAGCAACTCGATGCTCGACCCGGGGCCGATGCCCAGTGCGCCGAGTTCTCCCTGCACGACCTCGATCGCGAACCGGTACTCGGCGTCGGGTCGGTACCGGGTGCAGCCGGCCGACGTCTCCTGGATGCAGGGCTCCATGTCGGTCGCGGCCACGAACTCGCCGTCGGCGGCGAACCAGGCGATCGACAGCGGCATCGGAGTCGCGAACATCACGAAGTTGGACGTCGAGGGCTCGTCCCAGGTGAACAGCATCCCCACCGGCTCGCCCAGGTCGGTCACGCGGCGAAGCCCCTGGCTGCGGTCACCGGACTCCGCCGCGAGCCAGAGGCAGACGTCGCACACGACACCGGTGGCCGAGGTGAAGCGTGCCCCGATCACGTCGAACCCGGTCGGCTGCACCCCGGGCACGAACCCGTCCGGTAACTCGTCGGCCGACACGGCTCGGGCGACGTCCTTCGCCGTCGATCCCGACTCGGCCGTCTCGCCCGGCTCGACGATGGCCGGCTCGGCATCGACCGACGCTGGTTGGTCGATGACCAATGTCCGCCGCGGCTCTGACGACGACGCCGTGTCGCTCGCGATCGGGTCGTTCGGCGCGTTCGGATCGGACGGGTCCTGCGGCTCGGCGGTGGCCGTCACGTCGGGCGAGTCGCTCGACGGGATCGACGTGGACGGGGCTCCCGGCGACGCGTCGCCCGGTACCGGAGCGTCTGCGTCATCACTGCCCGAGCACGCCGCCACGACGGCCAGCACGACGGCCAGGAGCGTCGCCGCGCGGCGACTCAACGTCGACCGCGGCCGAGCGGGATCACCCGGAGGAGGTGATGCCATCGGCATTCGATGCAGGCCTCGACGACGTACGCCGAGAGGTCCTGCGACCGCCGGTTGAGCTCGCTCAGTTCCTTCTTCGTCGACACGCATCGCCCCGAGGGACCGATGCCGTGGCCGAACACGTAGGTGACCAACCGCAGGTCGGACTCCTCGCAGATCGGGCACACGGTCGACGTGTGGGTGCCGACGTTGCGCGCCGCGCGGATGAGCTCGGGGTGCGCGTCACACACCGTCTCGAGCGGGACCCGGCCGCGTCGCACCTCGGCGATGAGCATCCGCCTCGCCAGGCGATGGTCGACGATGCCGCGCGCGCCGGAGTCGCCTCCGCGCAGGGCCGTCGCCGTGAACGCCATGGCTCGCGAGGGTAGCGGCCACCCGTGTCGAGGCCCGCCGCCCAGCCAGAGGGCCGCGCCGCGTCTCAACGGTGACCGAGACGCGCCGATCTCGCCGCGCGACGCTCACCGATCGGGACGGTGGACGTGTCCCGGTCCGCCGCCCGGCCACCGGGCAGACTGTGGGGGTGACAGCGAACATCTCGTACGGACCCGACGTCCCGGGAGACGCCGAGCTGCGGCTGTGCGGCGACGTGTCGGGTGCGAAGCGGGCGGTCGAGCTCGGGATCTCCGACGCACAGAACTCGATCGCGTTCGCCCACGCAGGCGGCAAGGCGATCGCCGTCGATCCCGACCCGGTGCGGGTCGCCGCGATGCGAGAGCGTGCCGAGCGCGAGGAGGTGACGGTGCAGTGCCTCGAGGCCGACCTCGCCGACCTCGGCGACATCGCCTCGGCGAGCTGTCACGTGGTGGTCGCGTCCCACACGATCGGCGAGGTCGACGACCTGGGGCGGTTGCTCCGCCAGGTGCACCGCATCCTCGAGACGAGCCATCCGTTCGTCATCGCGATCGATCACCCCTTCGCCGCGGTCAACGCCGGGCACCCGTACGGTGCCGGCGCACGCACGATCAGCGACTGGTTCACCGCGCTCGGACGGGCGAACTTCCGGGTCGACCAGCTGAAGGAGCTCGGCGTCAGTCCGACCGAACCGATGCCGACCACGCTGGTCCTGCGCGCCCGCAAAGAAGGTTCGTAGAACCGTCCGTCCTCCCCCCCGGCGCCTGCGCCGCAGTTCACGTCAGCGCACGTCGACGAACCCGCAGGATGAGCTGACGCGGACGTCCGGGCCCGCCTCTCACGTCAGCGCACGTCGACGAACCCGCAGGATGCGCTGACGCGGGCTCGCTGATGCGTCAGGGCATCGCGGGTTGGACGACCCGTCGCTCGATGGCGATCCACGCGTAGGACAGTGCGCCGAGCACCACGGGGAACGCGAGCTGGACGACCCGGTAGACGGCGACGGCCAGTGCGGTCTCGTCGAGCGGTGCGCCGAACGTGACCAGGACCGGGATGTACGCCCACTCGACGATGCCGACGCCACCGGGAGTGATGGGGACGGCGGCGAGGAGGTTCGCGACACCGAACGCCACGAGCACCCCGACCGGGTGGACCGAGATCCCGAACGCCCGGAGGATCAGCCACAACGAGAACGCATCGAGCAGCCAGTTCGCGCTCGCCCAGCCGATCAGCCGAGCGACGAGTCGGCGATCGGCGAGCAGTGCCTCGAGTCGTTCGCCGAACTGGCGCAGTGCCCGTAACACCCGGTGAGGGTCACGTCCGAGACGCACCAGCAGCCGACCGACGAGTCGCTCGATGCGGCTCTCCCCTTCGACGAGCGACACGAGGAGGAGTCCGATCACCATCATCGTGATGATCCCCACCAGCGCGGCCACGACGTACAGGGCGTTGAAGCCGAACGCGGGGATCGACACCACGAGCGCCAACCAGAGCAGCGCGTTGAGCACGAACGCGGACACGACGGCCGCCGACGCCAGTGCGGTCGTCGCCCCGATGGCCGTCACACCGGCGTTCGTCATGAGGCGGATCCCGACGGCCGGTCCGGCTGCGGCTCCACCGGGGACCACCGAGGTGACCGCGCGCGTCACGAGCTGGATCCGCACCAGCCGGAGCAGCGAGAGCTTCCGCCGATCGACCCCCATCGCCGCCCGGGTCATCACCGAGTACGCGATGAGCGCGACGAGATGCACTCCGACCGCGACCACGAGGAGAGCCGTGGCGACCTCCGACACGTCGGACGCGGCATCGCCGACGCGGACAGCGAGCGGAACCCCGAGGTAGTAGAGGACGGCTGCAGCGACGGCGACGCGGACCAACATCCGCCGCGGACCTCGCCAGTGCGATCGAACCCGCTCACGGACTCCCCCCACGACCGAGATGATGGCACGGCCGTGACTCGTGGTCACGCGACGAATCAGAGCGTTCCGACGCCGGAACCCGCCGTCGCGAGGGACAGCCGTGACGCGTCAGGCAGCGGACCGTCAGAGCCCGATCAGGCCGACGAAACCGGAGCGCAGATCGGTCGCTCGGACGGCCCGCCCGACGAGGTGGCCCTGCACACGATCGCACCCGAGATCGCGCAACCGCGCCAACTGGAGTTCGGTCTCGACACCCTCGGCCGTGACCGTGAGCCCGAGTGCATGACCGAGGTGGACCACCGCCGACACGATCGTCGTGTCGTTCGCCTCGATGCCGAGACCGTGCACGAACGACCGATCGACCTTCAGCTCCTCGACCGGGAAGTGCTTCAGGTACGTGAGTGAGGAGTACCCGGTGCCGAAGTCGTCGACCGTGAGATGGACGCCGAGGTTCCGGAGCTCGCGCAGTGCCGTCGTAGCGGTGGCGACGTCGCTCAGCAACGCCGTCTCGGTGATCTCGAACCACACGGCATCGGCCTCGACCCCGGTGGTGGTGAGCGCGTCGCGCACCACGCCGACGAAGTCGGGAGACGCGAGCTGGCGCGCCGCGAGGTTGATCGAGAGCTGCACGTCGCCGACCTCGGGGCTCTCGACCCGCCACGCCGAGAACACCGCCAGGGAGTCGCGCAAGAGGCGCTCGCCGAGCTCGACCAGGAGACCTGCGGCGTCGGCGATCGGGAGGAACGAATCGGGTTCGACGATGCCGCGCTCGGGGTGGTCCCACCGAGCCAGCACCTCGAGCTTGCCCACCCGTCCGGTCGTGAGGTCGACGATCGGTTGGAAGAACGGGACGATCTCGTCGTTGGCGATCGCCCGACGGAGGTCGGCGGTCGTCTCCAACGCACCCGCTGTGTCGCGGTGCTGATCGCCGTCGAACTCGGTGACTCGATCTCGTCCCGACGACTTCGACACGTACATCGCCGCATCGGAGTCGCGCAGCATCCGGTCGGCCGTGAGATCGGGACGGTCGTTGGTGGCGACACCGATCGACGCCGTGACGACGATCTCGTGGCCGTCGATCACCACCGGCTCGCGCATGGCGGCGAGCAGCCGATCGGCGACACGGCCGACGTCGAGCGGGGCGGATCCCTCGTTGTCGGAGCCGTCGACGATCACGACGAACTCGTCGCCGCCGATGCGGGCGACCTGGTCGCCGTCGCGCATGACCGACCGGAACCGGTCGGCGATCTCGCGGAGCAGTCGGTCGCCGACCGCGTGGCCCAAGCTGTCGTTGACGTTCTTGAAGTTGTCGAGGTCGATGAACATCACCCCGATCTCGTCGAGGTCGGCCCGCACGAGGAGCGCGTCGAGTCGCCGCACGATCGTCGCCCGATTCGGAAGGTCGGTCAGCGAGTCGTGGGACGCCGCGTGCCGGAGCCGAGCGGCCTGCTCGCGCTGCTGGGTGATGTCCTCGATGTGGGTGATGGCGAGTCGATCGTCGGGCGAGGTCGCACCGTCGCTCACGTCGTCGGCCACCGCGGCGTCGTCGGCCGTGAGCGCCACCTGGGTGATGGTCCAGATCCACGATCCGTCACGACGACGCAACCGCTGCTCGTTCCGAGCGTGCAGATCGATCGACAACTCGAGCCGCGCCTGCTGGGCGATCGTGGCGCGGAAGTCGTCCGGGTGGATGAACTCGCGGATCGACCGACCGACCAGATGCTGCCGCGAATGGTCGAGCATGTCCGCCAGCGCCCGGTTCGCGTCGACGATCCGGTTGTCGCGGAGGCGCACGAGCGCCATCCCGGTCGGCGCGGAGTGGAACGCGTGTTGGAACCGACGACGGGCTGCATCGAGTTCGGCTGCGTCGTCACGCTCCTCGTCGATCCGTCGGACGATGACGACGGCGTCGCCCGGAGACGCGGGTTCGTCGGCGCGGGCGTCGGACGATGACGACGGCCTCGATCGGTGGACGTGCATCTCGACCGGGACCGCCCGACCGGACGCACACCTCAGGGCCACGGCGGAGCCGGTCGAGATGGTGGCGTCACCCTCGACGACGAGGTCGGAGAACGGTCGATCGACCAACTCGTCGGCGCTGCACCCGAGCAGCAGCGCCGCCCGCTCGTTGACCGCGACGACTCGGTCGGCGTCGTCGAGCCGGAACACCGCATCGGGGAGATCGTCGATCATCCCGAGCGCATCGCTGCGGACCGAGGCGAGTTCGTCGACGAGGCGGCCGCTGCTCACGCGGGTGCGCCGAACGGCCACGAACGCGACCAGCGCGACGACACACGCCGCGACGAGCGCGACGACGAACACGGCGACGAGCACGGTGTCGATCGACGTCATCGGATCTCAGCCGTCACGACGCTCAGCCCACCACTCGTCGAGCCGCTTGCGGATCTCGACGTCGCCGATGAGACCCTCTTCGAGCCGGATGTCCATGAGGAAGGTCATCGCCTGACCGACGACCGGGCCCGGCTCGAGATCGAGATGATCGATGACCGCGTTGCCGTCCATCTCGGGACGTAGTGAGGCGAGCTCCTCGGCGGCCGCCAACTCGTCGATCCGCGCCTCAAGTTCGTCCATGCGTCGCGACAGCCGCGCCGCCTTCTTGGCGTTTCGGGTGGTGCAGTCGCAGCGCGTCAACACGTTGAGTTCGCGCAGCAGGTGCCCCGCATCGCGGACGTAGCGGCGGACCGCCGCGTCGGACCAGCCCATCGAGTACGTGTGGAAGCGCAGGTGCAGAGCGACCAACTCGACGACGTCGCGCACGTCGTCGTTCGAGTACCGCAGCGCCTGCATCCGCTTGCGGGTCATGCGGGCACCGACGGCATCGTGATGATGGAACGTGGTGCCCTTCCCCGGCTGATACCCCCGTGTGCGCGGCTTGCCGATGTCGTGGAACAGCGCGGCGAGACGCGTGATCCGGAAGTCGAACGGCTCGCGCTCCTCGGCGACGATGTCGGGGTGCTCGTGGAGCGGGCGCACGTTCTCGACGACGGCGATCGAGTGCGTCAGGACGTCTTTGTGCCGATGGATCGGATCGTTCTCGAGCCGCATGTTGGGCAGCTCGGGGAGGAACCGATCGGCGAGTCCGGTGTCGACGAGGAACCAGAGTCCGGCGGCCGGGTGGTCGACGGTGATGAGCTTGTCGAGTTCGTCGCGGATCCGTTCGGCCGACACGATCTCGAGGCGGTCGGCCATGGCGACGACCGCATCGCGCAGCTCGGGCGTGGGCTCCAGCTGGTAGCGAGCGATGAACCGGGCGGCGCGCAGCATGCGGAGCGGATCGTCGGAAAAACTGACCTCGGCGCCCATCGGGGTACGCAGTGTCTTCTGCATGAGGTCGACGGCGCCGTCGAACGGGTCGACCAGAGTGGGACCCGAACCTGCCGACCCGTCGACCGAGGCCGTGACCTCGAGGGCCATCGCGTTGACGGTGAAGTCACGGCGCGCGAGATCGGCCTCGATCTCGTCGGCGAACTCGACCACCGGCTTGCGTGAGTCGTCGGTGTAGGCCTCGGCGCGGAACGTGGTGATCTCGTACGGCCGGACCTCGCCGGTCGCCGGATCGGTCCGCTGTGCGCCGATCGTTCCGAACTTCTCCCCCTGGGTCCACACCGCCTCGGCCCAGCCCGACACGAGCGACTTGATGGCGCCGGGACGTGCGTCGGTGGTCAGGTCGAGATCGAAGTCGGTCCGCCCGTCGTCGACCAGGAGGTCGCGCACGGACCCGCCGACGAGGTACAGGCGATGCCCGGCGTCGGCGAATCGTTCGGCCAGTGGCGCGAGCTCGCGCAGGACCGGCTCGAAGCGTTCGGGGACCACGGCGTCAGGGTAGTGGGGTGCCGTGGAGCGCACCCTGAAGGATCGGTGCGAGAACCGTCTGGGACGGGCGCCAGCGCCGCCGGGCGCCCGTGACGTATCTTGCAGCCGGTGACGGCAGGGATGCGATCGTCGGCGGCGATCGACCTGCGACCGTGGCCGAACGACCCGTCGGTGTGTCATCTGATCCTGCGCGACCACGTGACCGTCCCCGCGGGCACGGACGTCGATCGATGGGTCGAGCGCGTCATCGAGCGGTCGGACGACCCGACCGTGACGATCCGCACCAGCGCCCTGTTCCCCGAGGCCGCGACCCCGTTCCTCGCCCGCGACTTCCGAGCCGTCGACCGACTGGCGCTGCTCGAACGACGACTCCGTCGACCGGACGACCGCACCGAGCGGACAGGAGCCGCAGCCGGCTCGACGACTGCGATCCGACTCCGTCGGATGTCGCGTCGTCGCCTGCGCGCCGCCGTCGACATCGACCGACAGGCGTTCGGCCCGGTGTGGGCCAACGACCTGGGCTCGCTCCGCCACGCCATCGCCGCCACGCCGCAGGTTCGGGTGCGCATCGCCCAGGTCGACGACGAATCGGTGGGGTTCGTGGTCACCGGCAAGGCGGCCCACCTCGGCTACCTCCAGCGACTCGCGGTGGTGCCCGACGCACAGCGCCGGGGTGTCGCCCGTTCGCTGGTCGAGGACGGGATCGACTGGCTCACCCGCGGTGGGGCCACGTCGGTCCTGGTGAACACCGGTCTCGACAACGAGCCCGCCCTGCAGCTGTACCGATCGCTCGGGTTCCGTCGGCGCCCCGAGGAGCTCGTCGTGCTCGAGTGCACCGTGCCGACGGGTCGATGAGCTCGGTCGACGGCGTCCGATCGCCGGGGTCGTCGAACTCTCGACGCGTCGTCGTCGCCGTGCTCGGCGCACTCGCCGCAGGTTCGGTGGCGGTGCTCGCCGGCCCGCTGGCGCCGCCCGCGCACGCGCAGAGCGACGACGCCAGCGACGAGGACCTGCCGTTCCGACCCGTCGCTGATGGCGACATCGAGCTGCGGGTGATCGACCAGACGATCGACCTGGTCGCCGACGGGACGATCGACCTCGACCTGCAGCTCACGGGCGAACTCGACACGGTGGCCGAGTTGGTCCCGCCGACCACCACCACGACGACGACCACCACGACCACGACCACCACGACGACGACCACCACCACGGTCCCCGGCACCGATACGACGGAGCCGCCGCCCACGACCGCAGCGCCGAGCACCACCACCACGACGACGACCACCACCACGATCCCCGAGCCGCCTCTCCGGCTGTCGGTGCGGGTCTCCAACTTCGCGCCGCTCGGTGCCGACGACGTCGACGTCGTCCCTCGCCTCATCGGCTCCGGGACGCGCGCATCGACGTTCGCCGCCCTCGGCAACCCACTCGACGGGGTCCAGATCGACGGTCTCCGCGATCGCATCACGGTCGAGAACGGCACCGCATCGTTCCGCGTGGCCGTCGGCACCGACACCGGTGAGAGCGTGTTCGATCGCATCCGATTCGATCGGGCGGGCCTCTACCCGCTCCGCGTGGAGTTCGTCGTCGAGGACCAGGTCGTCGCCACGGCCGGCACCGTGGTCGAGTTCGGCGATCCACGGACCGTTCCGCCGCCGTTCGACCTCGCCATCCTCGCAGCGATCGACGACCCGGGGCCCACGGCGTCGGACGACGTGATGACCGCCGCGATCACGAAGCTCGACGAACTCGCATCCGTGGCGACCGAGCTCGATGCGCAACTCACCCTCGCCGTGCCGCCCAACGTGGCGGAGGCGGCGAGTGTCACCTCGACGGCGAACCAACTCCCCGAGGCCTTCGCCGGCGACGAGTTCCTCGCGCTCCCCATCACCGACTTCGACGTCTCGTCTGCGGTTGCGGTCGGTCAGGCGACAGCGTTCACCCGGCAGGTCGGAGCCGGGGTCGAAGTGCTCGCGGGCGTCTTTCCGCGGTCGCTGGTCCGCGACGACGCGTGGTTGGTCGACGGACCGATCAGCCGTCCGGCGGTCGAGGAACTGCGCGACATCGGTGTCCGCGCCCTGGTCGGCACGATCGAGACCTATCTCGACATCGACGAGTCTCTGACGACGGACGAGTCTCTGACGACGGACGAGTCTCTGACGACGGAGGACGGGTCGATCGAGCCCACCGCACTTCCCGAGAACCTCCGCGGGCGGGCCCTCGAGTACGAGCTGAGCGATGATCGTCGCGTCGCCGTGTTCATCACCGACACGCTCGACGGTGCACTCACGCCCGACGGCACCGCAGAGGTCCTCGAGGACACGCTCGCCGAGGAGTGGGCGTTCGAGAGCTTCGTCGGACTCCGCCTCGCCCAGTTCACCGGACCTCTGATCGAGCGCGACGACCAGCTGGGCATCGTCCTCTCGACACCCGACCTCTCGGCACCGGACCCCACCCTGATCCGTGCACTCGAGACGCTCTCCGATCGAACTCCGTCGATCCGGTTCGCCACGGTCACCGAGCTCGTCGGCAGCACCCAGACGATCGAGCCCGAGCAACCGATCGAGCTCCCCGAGGTCGCTGGTCCGCCGCTCGAGGACCGCCTCAACCGGATCGGCGCCACCGAGCTGTCGCTGGCGAGCGTCGCGTCGATGCTCGACGCCGACGACCCTCGACAGGTCGAGTGGCAACGTCGTCTCGATGCGTTCGTGTCGACGGCCTACACCGACGAGCAGGTCGACGAGGCGATCGACGAGCTGCTCGTCGAGGCCGACGAGCTCCGCAGCGCGATCGGCGGACCGGAGCCGTTCACCTTCACGCTGACCGAGAAGGACGGTCCCCTCCAACTCACCCTGACGAACTCCGCGGACGAACCGCTCGATGTGCTCATTCGTCTGAGCTCGTCGCGTCTCGACTTCCCCGAGTGGGAGAACGGCGAGCAGGTCGTCACGCTCGATCCGGCGGGCGAGACCGAGATCGAAGTACCGGTCAGCGCCCGTTCGAACGGAACCTCGTCGATCACCGTCGAGGTGCTCACGCCGCTCGAGGAGGCTCTCACCGAACCGGTCACCATCACGTCGCGGGTGACGTCGTTGACGGGACTCGGGCAGGTCCTCACGGGCGGCCTCATCCTCGTGCTCCTGACGTGGTGGCTCAGCAGCTGGCGGCGACGGCGCGCCGACTCCGACGGAGATTCCGATCCTCTCGAGCCGGACCGGACCGAGCCGGACGACGACGGTGTCGCAGCGGACGTGGACGTCGACACCGGGCGAGGCGAGGCCACCGA
>JBCCTP010000045.1:0-16297 GCA_039198505.1 Actinomycetota bacterium
TCGACCGAGAACACCACTCCGTTGATCGCCACATCGGTGTCCGGCACGATGCCCAGGCAGACCATGACTCCGTCGGTGATCTCGGCGTCGCCGTGGGTCCACGAGACTCCGGTGCGCGGCGACCCGTAGTTCCACCGCCGCCCCCAACCGTCCAGCGTCGCGCGATGCACGTCGTGACCGAACGACACCTGACGGCCGATCGTGCGGGCGAGCGACGTCGGCGATGCGAGCGATCCGTAGCCGAACACCCAGGTGGCTCGGCCGTCGACGCGACTCACGCAGGGATTCCCGCCGCGACGACGCGGCTGTGGAGATGTGCGGCGGTGGCGAGACAGCGAACGCCGACATCGATCGAGCGCTCGTCCACGTCGAATCGACCGGCGTGCAGGTCGAGCCGACCGGGCATCGACGGATCGTGCACACCGAGGCGGACGTAGGCGCCTCGAACATGGCGGAGATACCAGGCGAAGTCGTCGCCACCCCAGCTCTGCGGCGTCTCGTAGATCGACTCGGCGCCGACCACGGTGGTGGCCGCCGTGCGGAGCAGATCGATCACATCGTGGTCGTTGACCACCGGCGGGACGCCGCGCGTGTACTCGAGGTGCACGGCGGCGCCGGAGCCCTGGAGGACATCGGCGATGGATGTGTCGACGATCGTCTCGAGGTGCTCCCACGCGGTGGCCGACGCCGTGCGGACCGACCCGCGGATCTCGACCCGAGTGGGGATGGCGTTCGCCGCATCGCCGCCGTGGATCGCGCCGAACACGAGCTTCACGTCGGAGTCGGCGCGAGCGGAGACGAGCCGGGGGAGTTCGGTGACGACCCGGCCGGCCAGACCGATCGTGTCGACGGTGAGTTCGGGTCGAGCCGTGTGGCCGCCGGGACCGACGAGTGCGATGGACAGCATGTCGGCCGCCGAGGTGATCGGACCCGACCGCAGCCCGATGTGGCCGACGTCGGCCTTCGGTTCGCAGTGGAAGGCGACGATCGTGTCGACGCCGTCGAGGGTGCCGGCGGCGATGGTGTCGACCGCCCCTCCCGGCACGCGCTCCTCGGCCGGCTGGAAGATGAATCGGACGCCGTGCGGGGCGAGCTCGCGGTGCTCGGCCAGGAAGGTGGCGGCACCGACGGCGATGGTGGTGTGCACGTCGTGACCGCAAGCGTGGCAGACGCCGTCGCGCAGGCTCCGATACGGGACGTCCTTCTCGTCGGTCATCGCCAGAGCGTCGAGATCGGCGCGAACGGCGAATCGGCCGCCCGACGGAGAGGTGGTCGATCCGTCGAGCGCGGGCAGGTCGGCGACGAGCCCGGTTCCCGAAGGCAGTGGCGTGATGACGAGACCAGCGGCGTCGAGCGCATCGGCGACGACGGCGGTCGTGCGGTGCTCTTCACCGCTCAACTCGGGGTGGCGGTGCAGGTCGCGGCGGAGATGGATCAGACCGCTGCTGTTGCTCTCACCGCGTCCGTCGTCGCCGAGCCATCGATCGAGGGCGGCGGCGGGGTCGAGCATCGGGCGCAGCGTACCGGCGCCGGATCAGTCGGTCTGCGGGACGAGCGGGGTGAGCGCGCGATCGGCCTCGAACTCGGCGGTGAGGTGGCGGACGACGTCGTCGAGTCCGCCGCCGGCCCGGGTGATGGCACGCTGACGCTCGGTGCTGGACCCGGCGTCGGCGAGGTCGAGCACACGCTCGACGGCGTCGAGTGATCCGAGTCGTCGCGCCGTGGGGCGCACCGTGTCGACGAGCCGATCGAGGAGCTCGCGCGCTCCCGATCGCTCGACGGTGCGATCGCGGATGTGGTGCGCCGTCGCTGCCGCGTGACCGGTGGCCGAACGCGGTTCGTCGTCGGTGTGTTCGACGATGAGCTCGGCATCGAGGCCGTAGCGAGCGGCGAGCCACCGGTTCTGTCGGGTCGACCACTCGGTCGGCGGTGGCGGCAGCGTTCCCTCGTCGATGCGCTCGATGCACCACGCGACGAGCGCCTGGGCGAGAGCTCCGACCGCCACCGACTCGGCCACGGTCGACATGGCGTCGCACATCCGCAGCTCGACGGTGCCGAAGTTGGGGTGGGGTCGGATGTCCCACCACACCTCGCGCACCGTCTCGATGCAGGCGGTGTCGATCATCGTCTCCATGAAGGCCTCGAAGTCGGACCATTCGGCGATCTGCGGGGGGAGTCCGGCCGTGGGGAGGGACTCGAACACGAGTGATCGGGCCGAGGACATCCCGGAGTCGACCCCCTCGAAGAACGGGCTCGAGGTCGAGAGCCCGAGGAACACGGGGAGGTGTCGGGTGAGTTCGTTGACGATCGTGACGGCGTGCTGGCCGCTGGGGACGCCGACGTGGACGTGCATGCCGCAGATGAGCAGCCGGCGCGCCGGCCACTGCATCGTGTCGACGAGCTGGTGGTACCGCGGGTTGGGGCTGATGAGCTGACGGTCGGCGATGGCGAACGGGTGGGTCCCGCTGCTGGCCATCTTCGCGCCACGTTGTGCCACGGCCGGTCGCAGTTCGTCGATGGTGGCGAGCAGGTCGTCGGCCGCCTCGCCGGGCGTCCGGCAGACGCCCGTGATCACCTCGACCGTGCTCTGGAAGAGCTCGTGCTTCGCCTTGGGGTGCTCGCCGTCGGGGTGCGGCGCACCGGCGTCGGCGAGGAGATCGACGGCGATGGGCGCGAGGTCGCCCGTGACCGAGTCGACGAGATGGATCTCCATCTCGATGCCCATCGTGGGATGGGCGTTGTGTGTGAAGTCGATTCCCATCGCCCGGCCCCCCGACCGTGTCTCCGGGACCGGTGTGATTACCGGTACTGGTCGAGCTGTTCGCCGATCTCCTCGGGCGTGGTGGGCGGCGCCCACCGCGCGACGACGGAGCCATCTGGGCTCACGAGGAACTTCTCGAAGTTCCAGGTGATGTCGGACGTCTCACCCTCACCGGGCTGCGCGGCCTTGAGCATGGTGTACAGCTCGGCCTCGCCCGGACCGTTGACCTCGATCTTCGAGAACATCGGGAAGTCGACGTCGAACGTGGAGGTCACGAACTCGAGGATCTCGGCGTCGGTCCCGGGTTCCTGGTCCATGAACTGGTTGCAGGGGAACCCGAGGACGACGAGGTCGTCGTTGTCGTGGTGGAGCGTACGCAGACCTGCGTACTGAGGGGTGAGACCTCAACGACTGGCGGTGTTGACGACGAGCGCCAGCTTCCCGCGGTACTCGCCGAACGAGACCTCGTCACCGGTGATCGAGGTCATGGAGAGGTCGTGGAATCCCATGGGCGCCGAACGTACCCGACCGGGCGAGGTGCTGGATAACATCGCGTCCTCCATGTCCGACGACGTTCGACCTCTGCGGGGTCGCCTCCGGTGGGCGGCCCAGCATCCTCCGAGTACCGGCGGGTGATCGCGATCCGATGATCGAGATCCTGGGGCTCGTCGGCGTCGTGGCGCTCATCGCCGCCAACGGGTACTTCGTGGCGGCCGAGTTCTCGTTCGTCGCGTCGCGCCGGTCGCGGTTCGTCGACGCCGCCGAGGAAGGCGATCGCAAGGCTGCTCGAGCCGTCGACGTCCACCGCAACCTCAGCTTCATGCTCTCGGGTGCACAGCTCGGGATCACGGTCACGTCGCTCGTCCTGGGATTCATCGCCCGCCCGGTCATCGCCGAGCTGATCCGGCCCGCGCTCGAAGCGATCGGCGTCGGCGAGAGCGCGGTCTTCGGCGTCTCGCTCACCGTCGCCTTCATCCTGGCGACCCTGTCGCAGATGGTGTTCGGTGAGCTGGCCCCGAAGAACCTCGCCATCGCGAAGCCCGAGCCCGTCGCCCGCTCGCTCGCTCGATCGACCTGGTGGTTCATGCGCATCGCCGGCCCGGTCATCCGACTGTTCGACGGTGCGGCCAACCGCCTGCTGAGACTGCTCGGGATCGAGCCGGTGCAGGAGCTCCACGCCGGCGTGTCGGCCGAGGAGCTCGACCTCATCGTCGACTCGTCGGCCGAGTCGGGTCATCTCACGACGTCCCAAGCGACGCTGCTCGAGCGCGCGATCGACTTCGGCGAGCTGCACGCGTCCGATGCGATGGTGCCGTGGAACAAGGTCGTCACGATCGATGGCGCAGCGTCCGCCGCCGACCTCCGCGACCTCATGGCGTCGACCCACTCGCGGTTCCCGGTCGTCGACGCCGAGGGCAAGGTCCAGGGCATCGTCCACGCGAAGGACCTGCTGGGCGTCCCGCGCACCGAGTACGAGATCACCTTGGTGCACTCGCTCATGCACGAGGTCATCGCCGTGCCCGAGGTGGCCGGTCTCACCTCCGTGCTCACCGACCTGCGCACGAACTTCACCGAGATGGCGCTGGTCATCGACGAGTACGGTGGGCCCGCCGGCGTCGTCACGCTCGAGGACATCGTCGAAGAACTCGTCGGCGAGATCGAAGACGAGTACGACTCGACCGAAGACGATCACGCCGAGGTCGAGCCGGGCGTCTGGCACGTCGCCGGCTCGTCGCGCCCCGACGAGATCGAACGCATCACCGGACTCGCGCTTCCCGAGGGCGAATACGACACGGTCGCCGGTCTCGTGCTCGACCGACTGGAACGTCTCGCCGAGCCCGGTGACTCCGTTGTGGTCGACGGCGTCCTCGTCGAGGTCACCGAGATCGACGGCTACGGCATCGATCGGGTGAGGCTCTCGGTCGATCCCGAGAGCCTGGCCGCCGAGACCGACGGCGACGTACCCGCCGAGTCCGAGTCACGCCACGCCGAACGCGCTCGGGACGACGATCCCGAGCGGGCCGACACGTCCGCGGAGTCGCGATCGTGACGACGGTGGGCACCGTGTTCGCCGTCGAGGACGGGATCAACGTCGACGGAGGAGCGCTGCTCCTCGCCGTGGTGCTGCTCGCGCTGAACGGCTTCTTCGTCGCCGCGGAGTTCGCACTTCTCGCGGCGCGACGGTCTCGGATCGAGCAGCTCGCCGCCGAGGGCAACGGTCGGGCGAAGTCGGCGCTCAACGGTCTGCGCGAACTCACGCTCATGCTCGCGGGTGCGCAGCTCGGAATCACGATGTGTTCGCTCGGACTCGGTCTGGTCGCGGAGCCGGCGGTCGCCGCCGTCATCGAAGGAGCGTTCGGTGAGTGGTTCACCCTGTCCGACACCGCCACTCACATCATCGGCTTCACCCTGGCCCTGTCGCTCGTCGTGTTCCTCCACATGGTGGTCGGCGAGATGGCGCCCAAGTCGTGGGCGATCTCCGACCCCGAGCGGTCGAGCCTGATCCTGGCCCGTCCGTTCCGACTGTTCGTCTGGATCTTCAAGCCGGTGATCTGGTTGATGAACGGTCTGGCCAACGGCGTGGTCCGCCTGGTCGGCGTCGAACCCCAGGACGAGCGGGCTCTGGCGCACTCGCCCGACGACCTCCGACTCCTGCTCGAGGAGTCCGTCGATCAGGGCGACCTCGCCGAACGCGATCACGAGTTGCTGGCGCGTTCGCTGCAACTGTCGGGTCTCACGGCCGCCAACGCCATGACGGTGCGCCGCGACATCGTCGCCGTGGCGAGCGATTCGATGGCCGACGTCGCGGCGGCCGAGGCGCACCGGACAGGGCGGAGCCGCATCGTGGTGTTCGAAGGCGACCTCGACCACGTGGTCGGGTTCGTGCATGCGAAGGACCTGCTCCGCCTGCCGAGTGGGACGTGGCCGGCCACGGCGGTCGGTCCGCTGACGCGGTCGATCATGGTCACGCCCGAGCACCACCGCCTCGAAGATCTCCTCCTCGAGATGCGCACACAGCGCCAGCACATCACGCTCGTGATCGACGAGCACGGCACCGTCGTGGGCCTCGTCACGCTCGAGGACGTGCTCGAGGAGCTGATCGGAGACTTCGACGACGAATCCGACGAGCGGTTCGGCGACTGCCATCAGCTGCCCGACGGTCGCTTCGAGATCAGCGGATCGCTGCGCCACGACGACTTCGAACAGTGCGTCGGGACCGAGATGCCGGCGGGGGACTGGCACACGGTCGCCGGCTACGTCATCGCCGCGGTCGACGAGATCCCGAGCGTCGGCGATCGCATCGCCACGGCGATCGGTGAGTTCGAGGTGCTGGCGATGGACGGGTACGCCATCGATCGCCTGCGCGTGCGCGTCACGGCCGACGCCGAGACGTCCTGATCGAACTGCCTCATCGACCCTCGCACGCCACGGTCTTCGATCTGTCGTCGACTTGGATTGGACAGTGTCCAAAATCCGTGGCACACTAGAAAGCGATGTCACCCAAGAACGGACTCGATCCGGCGCAGGCGCTCCGAGACAACGATCTGCAGGTCACCGCGCAGCGGATGGCCGTGCTCCGTGCGGTGTTCGAACGACAGCACGGAACCGCTCACGATCTGGCCGAGGACGTCCGGCGAGAGATCGGCGCGATCTCACGTCAGTCGGTCCACGACACGCTCACGCTCCTGACCGAGCGAGACATCATCCGTCGTGTCCAGCCGGCCGGCTCGGCGGCCCGGTACGAGATCCGCGTGCGCGACGAGCACCAGCACCTCGCGTGCCGGCTGTGCGACATGCTCGTCGACGTCCACCGCACCATCGACGACCCGCCGAGTGTGGTGCCCGTCGAGGACGGCGACTTCATCGTCGACGAGGCCGAGGTCATCTACTGGGGCATCTGCCCCTCGTGCCGCGATCTCGCCGGCTGAGTTCTCCATCCACCCATCACCACCATCCACACTTCTTCCAGCCACCAACCCATCCCCCCGACCACACCGTCACAAGGAGTACCGATGTCCGACAGCCCAGCCGACCGCCCGGAATGGGGCGCACTCACCTCTCACGAGGCTCAGTCCAACGAGAAGTGGTGGCCGAACCAGCTGAACCTGCGGATTCTCCACCAGGAGCATCCGGCCTCGAACCCGCTCGCCGGTGACTTCGACTACCGATCGGCGATCACCGGCGTCGACATCGATGCGCTCACGCGTGATGTCGATGCACTCATGACCGATTCCAAGGAGTGGTGGCCCGCCGACTTCGGCCACTACGGCGGCTTCTTCATTCGCATGACCTGGCACGCGGCCGGCACGTACCGCGTGCATGACGGCCGCGGCGGTGGTGGCACCGGCGCTCAGCGCTTCGCTCCGCTCAACTCGTGGCCCGACAACGGAAACCTCGACAAAGCTCGCCGGCTCATCCAGCCGATCAAGGAGAAGTACGGCAAGGCCGTCTCGTGGGCCGACCTGCTGTGTTTCGTCGGAAACCGCGCCCTCGAGACCATGGGCTTCCGCACCTTCGGATTCGCCTTCGGCCGGCCCGACATCTGGGCGCCTGAGGACGACATCTACTGGGGTCCCGAAGACGAGTGGCTGGCCGACGGCCGGTACTCCGGTGAGCGCGAGCTCGCCGAACCGCTCGCTGCGGTCGTCATGGGCCTCATCTACGTCAACCCGGCCGGTCCCGACGGCGTACCCGACGCTCTCGCTCAGGCGCACGACCTGCGCACCACGTTCGGCCGCATGGCGATGAACGACGAGGAGACCGTCGCCCTCACGGTCGGCGGCCACACCTTCGGCAAGATGCACGGCGCCGGCCCCGAGTCGGCGGTGGGCGCCGAGCCCGAAGGTGCCGACATGTCCGAGCAGGGCTTCGGCTGGACCAGCAGTCACGGCTCCGGTGACGGCGCCGACACCATCACCTCGGGCTTCGAGGGTGCGTGGACCCCGACCCCGACCCAGTGGGACAACTCGTACCTCGACACACTCTTCGCCCACGAGTGGGAGCTCGTCGAGTCGCCGGCCGGTAAGCCGCAGTGGCAGCCGGTCGAGGTCAAGGAGGGCTACATGGTGCCTCCGGTCCAGCCGGGTGCACCCGAGACCAAGCCGACCATGACCACCGCCGACATGGCGATGATCATCGACCCCGGCTTCCTCGAGATCTCGAAGCGCTTCCACGAGAACCCCGACCAGCTCGCCGATGCGTTCGCTCGGGCCTGGTTCAAGCTGCTCCACCGCGACATGGGCCCGGCCATCCGCTACCGCGGACCGGTCGCTCCGTCCGAGCTGCTCGTGTGGCAGGACAACGTGCCGGCCGCCGAGGGCACCCTCAGCGACGCGGAGATCGCCGAGCTGAAGGAGACCATCCTCGGCTCCGGTCTTTCACACCAGCAGCTCATCTCCACGGCGTGGGCGTCGGCCTCGACCTTCCGTCGGACCGACTTCCGCGGTGGCGCCAACGGCGCCCGCATCCGCCTCGAGCCGCAGGCCGGCTGGGACGTCAACGTGAGTGCCGGCGTGTCGTCGGTCATCGCCAAGCTCGAGGAGATCCAGAGTTCGTTCAGCGGCAGCGTCTCGCTCGCCGACCTGATCGTGCTCGGTGGCGGAGCGGCCATCGAGGCCGCCTCGGGCGGTGCCGTCTCGGTGCCGTTCACCCCGGGTCGCACCGATGCCACGCAGGACACGACCGACGTCGAGTCGTTCGCCTGGCTCGAGCCGAAGGCCGACGGGTTCCGCAACTACGTCGCCAAGCAGGGCTACGTCCCGACCGAGCACATGCTCATCGACAAGGCGTACATGCTCAACCTGTCGGCGCCCGAGATGACCGCCCTCGTCGGCGGCCTCCGGGTCCTCGGCGCCAACGTCGACGGTGACCACGGCGTGTTCACCGATCGGCCGGGCGAGCTCACGAACGACTTCTTCGTCAACCTCCTCGACATGGGCACCAAGTGGTCCGCCATCGGTGAGGCCGAGGACGTGTTCGAGGGCCGTGACCGCAGCTCCGACGAGCTCAAGTGGACCGGCACCCGGGTCGATCTCGTGTTCGGCTCGAACAGCCAGCTGCGGGCCATCTCCGAGGAGTACGCCTCGGCCGCCGGTGGCACCGAGCTCATGCTCGAGCACTTCGTCAACGGTTGGGTCAAGGTCATGGAGAACGATCGCTTCGATCTCGAGTGACACCCCGCCGGACGGGATGAACGTCCGTTCCGGAACGCGCACGGAGGGCGCCGCGAGCGATCGCGGCGCCCTCCGGCGCGTACGGGGCGTTCCTCGCCTCAGTAGTTGAAGACGAGGGCGCCACCGGCCGTGTACTCGTAGACGCTGGGGGCGCCGACGACCTCGACGTTCTTCGCCCACGTCGACTCGGTGAGGCCGCGCAGCTTCACGCAGACCGGGCAGGCGAAGAAACGGCCGCCGCGCTCGACGAATTCGGCGTGGAGGTCGGCGATCGAGGGGGCGCCCTCGACGACGATGGCGTCGGCGGCACCGTCGACGGCGATGTCGACGCCGTCCTTCGTCAGCCAGAGCACGGCGTCCTTGCCGGCGCGGAGGGCTTCGACACCCATGAGGTAGGCGATGAGCACGTTCTCGGGCTCGTCTGATCCGTGGGTGAGTCCGACGAGGACCTTGCTGTCGGGAGTGATGGTGGTGGTCCTGGTTCTGGTTCTCCTCTGGTGATGGGTGGTGATGGATGTTGGTGGTTGGTGATGGTCGATCTCTGGGGACGGGGCGATCAGGCCTCGATGAGCAGGTGGTCGATGTGCCAGTGCTCGAACGGGTTCACGATCCGGTGACCGGCGGTGAGGCACCACTCGGCGAGGTCGATGCGGGCGTACGGATCGCACGGGACCTCCACGATCGACCCGGGTCGGACCTCGCGCAGGGTGATCTCCACCGCCGACTGCAGGTACTTCGTGCAGCCGTCGGGTGCGGTGAGCACGACGGCATCGGGATGACGGGACATGGGTGTTCTCTCTTCTCTCTTTCGGGGTCGTGTCTCAGCGCGGCTTGCGAGCCAGGAAGGCGAAGCCGTTCACGTCGAAGCTGCGGGCGTTGCCCTCGCCGGACGCACCGCCGAACGTGTCGACGGGCTCCGAGATCTCGACGTCGACGAAGCCGGCGGCGTCGAGCAGTGCGGTCCAGCCTGCGCACGGCAGGCCACCGGCGATTCAACCGGTCCACAGGTCGATCTGCCGTTGTGCCTCCACGGGCACCGGTCGACCGTTGGCGATGTCGGCGAACTGGATCACGCCGCCGGGACGGAGCATCCGGAACACCTCGGCGAACACGGTCTGCTTGTCGGGGGACAGGTTGATCACGCCGTTGGAGATCACGACGTCGGCCCAGCCGTCTTCGACCTCGGGGGTCTCGATGTAGCCCTCGCAGAAGTCGACGTGATCCAGGCCCATCTCGCGCGCCGTCTCCCGTGACTTCGCGAGCATCGCCGGCGTCATGTCGATCCCGATCACGGCGCCGGTCGGTCCGACGGCGCGACCGGCGAGGAAGGCGTCCATGCCGGCCCCGGAGCCCAGGTCGACGACCCGCTCGCCGGGCTCGAGGTCGCGGAGCTCGAACGGGTTCGCCACGCCGGCGAACGACTCGACGGCAACGTCGGGGAGGGCATCGACGGCGGCCATGTCGTAGCGGCAACGGTCGGCGACGAATCGGCCCGTGTGGAAGTGGTACTCGTCGTCGGGATCGGTGGCGACGGCGGCGTACTTGTCCTGGACGGCGGACCGGAGTTCGTCGGAGTCGACGAGGTCCGGTGCGGCGGAGAACTCGTGCTGTTCGTTCATGGACCCCACGATGAACGAGCGCTCTTCCCCGATCCTTCCCACGGCCGTCCCGGATCGAGAAATCCGGGGAAGGATCGCGAACCGCCTGGTCAGAGGTCGGGAACGCCGGTGACAACTCGCCGGCCCGCCGCAATTCCGAGAACGAGTCGGGAGTGCCCACCTACGGTGCCGCCGCATGTTCGCTCGACAGACCATCCAGAGGATCGTGGGGGCGTCGGCTCTCGTCGCCGTCGGCGCCGTGGGCGTGCCAGCGCTCACCACCTGGGCGGACGGATCCGACGGACGGGTCGGATATGCGGTCTCGAGCGAGGCGGCCTTCACGGCTTTCGCCGAGTCGACGTTCGTCCCCGTCAGTGCGTTCCGCGCCTACGACTCCCGTGAGGTCCCGACCGGCAAGGTGAGTCCGACCGGAGGTGCAGGCAACCCGGCCCCCGTCTACGCACTCGCCGATCGGGGCGACCCGACGAACCAGTTGATTCCGGACGAGGCGACCGCCGTCACGTACACGGTGACCGTCGTCCAGGCGGAGGGAACCGGCTTCATCGAGGTCGACGGGTACGGCTTCGCCGACGGCTCGACCTCCGTCGTGGCGTGGGACGAGACCAGCACGAATCGGATGGCGAACAGCGGGGTGAGCACTCTCACCGAGTTCGCCGACACGCCCGGAACGATGGGCATCTTCATCGGCGGTGACGACGATGTGGCCGCCCACGTCATCATCGACATCACGGGGTACTACATCGCCGTGACGACCTGACCCGATCGAGCGCGCTGGGGCGACTGCGGGTTCAGTCGGTCGTCTCGACGATCACGACCGAACGGTCGGAGCCGGCGATCGCGTCACCGACGATCGCCTGGTACTCGTCGGAGTGGTAGCAGTCGGACGCCGCCTCGAACGTCGGGAAGCGGACGACGACGTTGCGTGGGTGGTCGCGCCCTTCGACCTGCTCGTACCGACCGCCACGGGCGATGAACTCGCCGCCGTGACCGGCGATCACATCGGTGGCCTTCGCCACGTAGGCCCCGTACCGATCCTCGTCGGTGACGTCGATGTGTGCGATCCACAGTGCGGCCATCGGTCTTCTCCTCGTCGTCGCCGTCCGGGCGCGTCGACGCTACGACCCTCTGCGGATCGAGGTCAACGAGCGCCACTGGAGCACCGCCCACACGTCGACGAGGGCAGCCATGGCGGCGACGGCGATGGCGCCACCCATCGAGTACCAACCGAGAACGATCGTCACGATGCTCGCCACGACCCAGGCGACGTCGCCGACGATGATGCCGGGGGTGTGCCGACGGAGCTGGTTGACGTGGGCGGTCGACAGCCAGGCCACTGCGACGGCGAACGGGATCAGGCCCAGGCCGACGAGGCGGACGATCCCCGGTCGTCCGGTGTCGAGCAGGTCATCGACGGTGTTCGGCGCGATCGAGAGGATCAGGCCGCTCGCGAGCGATGACAGCGCATTGAGGCGCAGGACGAGTCGCAGCCGTCCGACCGCCGCGTCCGTGGTCGCGGTCGACGAGGTCGAATCCGAGGCAGAGTCTGGGGTGTTGATCGTGGTCATGCATCGATCGTCCACCGGAGGCAGTCGGCAACTCGATGACGTGAGAAGTCATGGATCGGATGACCCGTCGATCGGTACGTTCCCGCCATGACGACAGTCGAGAGTCCCGACGCCTCCCGCGGCGCCGGAGGTCCGGGAGAGCTGTTGCGGACGTGGCGGGCGAAGCGCCGGATGAGCCAGCTCGACCTCGCGACGCAGGCCGAGGTCTCGACGTGCCACCTCTCGTACGTCGAGACGGGTCGGTCGACGCCGAGCCGGGAGCTGTTGCTGCATCTCGCTCGCCACCTCGACGTTCCGCATCGCGAGCAGAACGATCTGCTGTTGGCCGCGGGATACGCCCCGGCGTACACCCAGTTCGATCTCGATGACCCGGCGATGCAGCCGGTCGTGGCGGCGCTCACGACGATGCTCGCCGCGTCCGAGCCGAACCCGACGTTGGTGATGGACCGGCACTGGAACCTCGTCCTTGCGAACGAGTCGGCGCTGGCGTGGACCGCAGGGGTCGATCCGGTTCTGCTCGAGCCACCGATCAACGTGTTGCGCCTCACGCTCGGACTGCGGGACCGGATCGTGAACCTCGACGAGGTCGGCGCGCACCTCGTCCATCGTCTCCGCCGTCAGTTCGCCGTGAGCGGTGACCCGGAGCTCGCCGACCTCGTGACGGAGTGCACGGCCCAGTTGGGCCAGATCGACGTCCACCCGATCGGAGGCGCCGTCGCGCTCCCCGTGAAGATGCGCCAGTCCGACGGGAGCGTCCAGACGTACCTCTCGGTGATCGCTACGTTCGGATCGGCGCTCGATGTCACGGCCTCCGAGCTGACGATCGAGTCGTTCTACGACGTCACGCCGTCGTGAGAAGAGCCGCAGCCGCCGGCTTGGTCGCGAACAGTTCGAGTTGGATGCCGTCGGGATCGCGGAACACGAGGACGTCCCACATCTCTCCGTCGGCGATCGGAGAGTGGTCGACGCCCGCCTCGTCGAGCCGGTCTGCCCACGCCCGGAGTTCCCCGGTCGAGGCCACGTTCAGCGAGAGGTGATCGAGTCCGATCCGACGCTCGTCGAAGTGCGCAGTCTCGGCCGCAGAGTCGTGTCGCACGAGCCCGATGATGAGCAGTGACTCCGGGTGGAGCAGGTACCGCGACGCGAAGTGATGCTCGTCGTTGCGGCCGTCGAGGATACGGGTCAGGCCGAAGAGATCGGAGTACCAGGCCTCGCTGCGGTCGAGATCGGAAACGGTGAGGTCGATGTGTGAGACGCCGGTGATCGAAGGCATGCACTCGATCGTGACGGGCGACGGCGCGCTCGGCGATGACCTCTCGGGTCAGGCGTGAGGTTCAGCCGTCGTTCGGCCATGACCACCTCCCGTGTCGTGTGCACCGGAGCCCTCCGCCTCGGGGGCACTCGCCGGATTGCGTGAGGATGGCGCCCATGGCACACCCCCGACCGTTCCGATTCGGCGTCATGGCGGCGAAGGCCGCATCGAGGACCGAGTGGATCGACACCGCCCGCAAGGCCGAGGATCTCGGGTACTCGACGTTGCTGATGCCCGACCACTTCGGTGATCAGCTCGCGCCGATCGCTGCGCTGTCGACCGCTGCTGCGGTCACCGAGCAGCTGCGTGTCGGCACCCTCGTCTTCGCCAACGATTACCGACATCCTGCGGTGCTGGCGAAGGAGATGGCCACGCTCGACCTCCTGAGCGACGGACGTCTCGAGGTCGGGGTGGGTGCGGGGTGGATGACCACCGACTATGCCCAGACGGGCATCCAGCACGATCGAGCGGGCGTGCGGATCGATCGGATGATCGAGGGGATCGAGGTGATGCGTGGACTCTGGGGCGACGATCCGTTCTCGTTCTCGGGTGAGCACTACACGATCACCGAGATGACCGACGGGCCTGCTCCCGCGCAACCCGGCGGGCCGCCGCTCGTCGTCGGCGGTGGCGGCAAGCGAGTCCTGTCGACCGCGGCGCGACTCGCCGACATCGTCGGGGTGAATCCCAACGTGGGGGAGGGGACCGTCGGGCCCGAGGCGATCGCGTCGATGTCGGCCGATGCGACGGAGGAGAAGCTGGGGTGGGTCCGAGCGGCCGCCGGTGAGCGGTTCGACGACATCGAGATCAGCATCCTGAAGTTCGTCACGATGGTCACCGACGACCGTGACACCGTCGCCGGCAAGGTCGGGGCCGGCATGGGCATGGACGAGGCGACGATCCTCGCCAGCCCGCACACGCTCATCGGCTCGGCCGGGCAACTCGCCGATGAACTCCGCGAGCAGCGTGATCGATGGCAGGGCTCCTACGTGACGGTCCAGTCCGACGCGCTCGACACCTTCGCCCCGGTCGTCGCCGAACTCGCTGGGACCTGACGACCACTCCCGCGTGCTCGCTCCGACTCCCGACGATCCCGGCGCCCGACCTACGGTTCCCGCCGGACGAGGGGGTCGTCGATGTCATCACCGAGCGAGTGGGTGGAGTCGTTCCTGGCGCGGGCCGGACAGGGTCTGTCCATCGACCGGCGTGTGGACGAGCCACACGGGTTCGACGCCGATGGCGTGTTGAAGGTCCTCCATGACCCCCGGCTCGACACCAGGTCGGTGATCGAGGCGCTGACCGACCTGATGCACCCGACTGACTCGATGTACTTCGACGCGATCTTCGGGGCGTTCCACGGGCAGGTCGAGATCCGCAACTGGCTCGTGCCCACGATGGGTGACATCTCGTTCATCGAGTTCGAACCGACCGCTCCGACCGAGGTGTTCTCGCACGGGACGGGCACGAGTTCGATCGACGAATGGCAGATGTGGGCCAACCTCGGCGACGACCGCCTCCCGCTTCCGCGGGGCGTCTCGACCCGCCACTACCGAGACGGATGGGTGACCTGGAACGCCGACGTCTACGACACCGCCCCCATGCGACAGCCGCCTCCCGACGTCGACGTCGACCCGGCGATGGCCGCGACGACGGGCGACTCCGAGCCGGAGCCGTTGCCGCCTCCGCCGAGGGTGGACTGGCCGAGCGCGCCGATGGTGGCGCCGTCTTCCAGCGATGCGCTCCGGGAGTGGCTCGACACGCCACCCGAGCATCGCGGTCCGCTCGACCACGCGGACATCCACACGATCATGGTCACGCCGGAACTCGGACTCGATCCCGACGTCGTCGGACCGCTCTGGCATCCCAGCGAGAGCCGACTTGCGGAGCCGACCGCTGAGTTCACGGGTGCCGCAGCGATCCGAGAGCATCTCGGTCGTCGGCGCGAGGCTCGCACGTCGATCACGCTCGAGCAGATCGGGCCCGCGCTCTTCAACGGATCATGCACTGCGTTCGAGTGGGTCGCACGTTCGGCCGCAAGCACGGAGCCAGGTGTCCGCGGAACCAGCGTGTGTCGCTATCACGACGGTCTCATCACCTACGCGGCCGACTACTACGACACCGCAGCGACCTGATCCGGCGTTCAGTCGTGGGCGGCGAACGACCAGGCTCGGTCGTCCAGCTCGGTCCGATCGACGAGGCCGACGTCGACGGTCAGGTCCTCGAGGGCGTCCTGCCAGGCGGCCCAATAGCCGTCCGCACCGGAGCTCTCGCAGGCGGCGATCTGTTCGATCAACCGCTCGCGGAAGTCGTCGTAGACGATCAACCCCGCGTCGCAGGCGGCCATCGTGGTGGCGAAGAGTCGGCTCTGCCACACCTCGTCGAACGCCAGCTCGCCGTTGGCGCGAGGTGGCGCAGCAGGGCCCACTTCGTCGAG
Organism: Actinomycetota bacterium; assembly: GCA_039198505.1. Taxonomy (GTDB): domain Bacteria; phylum Actinomycetota; class Acidimicrobiia; order Acidimicrobiales; family Ilumatobacteraceae; genus Ilumatobacter_A. Next base: position 15,865 of record JBCCTP010000045.1, read on the forward strand.
CTCGGGCCTCACCGGGCGACGCCGATCATCTGGTCCCGGGTGACGATCTCGGCCAGTGCCGCCTCGTCGAGATCGTCGGTGTCCTCGGGTCGCTCGGGGAGCACGAAGTAGCGAACCTCCGACGACGAGTCCCAGACCTTGACGTCGACGTCGAGCGGGAGATCGCAGCCCATCTCGGAGAGAACGGCGCGGGGTTCGCGGACGACTCGTGACCGGTTGGCGAGCGACTTGTACCAGGCCGGCGGGAGTCCGAGCAGGCCCCACGGGTAACAGGAGCAGAGGGTGCATACCACGACGTTGTGGGTGTCGGCGGTGTTCTCGACCACGACGAGATGGTCGACCTGCGGTCCACCGAGTCCGAGCTCGCCGATGGCGGCGAGACCGTCCGCGAGGAGTCGGACCTTGAAGTCGGGATCGCTCCATGCGCGTGCGA
>JBCCTP010000046.1:0-16157 GCA_039198505.1 Actinomycetota bacterium
CCGGTCGCCACCTGGTACAGCAGCGGCTGGAAGGTCGTGTAGGGGTTCCGGTCGAGCAGGAGGACGTCGACGGGCTCACCACTCAACCGCTCGGCCACCTCGAGCCCGGCGAAGCCACCGCCGATGACCACCACCTGCGGTCGTGGGTTCGACGACATCGTTCGAGCAGCCCGAGTCAGTGCGACGTGTCGGTGTCGTGGAGCAGCCGGAGGGCGTGCGGGAGCACGTCGATGATCGCGTCGAGCTGTTCGACGCAGCCCTTCGTCGAACCGGGCGTGTTGACGATGACGCACCCGCCCCGCGTGCCGGCGATCCCACGCGACAGCCGTCCGAGCGGGTTGCACAACCGCATCGCCTCGGCGAGTCCGGGGGCCTCCTTCTCGATCACCCGCCGGGTCCCCTCGGGCGTCTGATCACGCGGCGCGAACCCGGTCCCGCCCGTCGACACGACGAGTCCGGCGAAGCCGTCGCTCATCTCGGTGAGGGCCGCCGCCACGTTCTCGGTGCCGTCGGCGGTGACCCGTCGTTCCACGACCTCGAATCCGTTCGTGATCAGGAAGTCGGCGAGTGCGGCGCCGCTGCGATCCTCGCGCGTTCCGTGAACCACACCGTCCGAGCAGGTGAGCACCTTCGCCTGTTGGCGCGCATCGCCCGCTGCGTGCTGGTCACCGTTCTCGGTCATCACGGGCGACGGTACCGAACGATCGTCATCCCGTCGGTGTCCGCATCGTGCGGGAGGACGCGCCATCCGTCACCCGTCGGTCGCCAGTTGCCGTCGGGCGGTGTGGAGCGGTCGATCTCGAACCCGTCCGGTGTCGGATGGTCGGTCGACTCGGCGGCGGTCACGGTGCACACCGACCAGACGAGCCGCCCGCCGGGACGAACGAGCCGAGCCGCCTCGTGGAGGAGACGGCGCTGGAGATCGGTGAGCTGGTCGACGTCACTCGGCTCGACCCGCCAGCGTGCGTCGGGCCGGCGCCGAAGCGCTCCGAGCCCCGAGCAGGGTGCGTCGACGAGCACGGCGTCGAAGGTCGCGTCGGCGAAGGGCGCGGCGACCCCGTCGGACACCAGCGCTGCCACGTCGAGCCCGAGGCGTCGAGCGTTGCCGACGACGAGCGACGTGCGCGACGTCCGGCGATCGTTCGCGACGACGTCGGCGCCCGTCGCCGCGAGCGCCGTCGCCTTGCCGCCGGGAGCGGCGCACAGATCGAGGATCCGCTCCCCCGGTCGGGCACCGACCGCGGCGGCGACCCATTGGGACGACAGGTCCTGCACGTATCCATCGGCTCGTTCGGTGACCGGCGGCGGCTCGTTCATCCGCTCGAGCGCAGGGATCGCCTCGTCGCCGAGCTCGGAGACGAGGCGATCGACGATCCACTCGGGATAGCTGAGCCGGGCGGCGTCGGACGGCCACGGCGCCGTGGTCAGGTCGACCTCGGCGACCCGACGGAGGACGGCGTTCACGAACCCTCGGGTCTTCCGCGGTGCGAGCTCCACCGTCTCGGCGACCGCCGCGTGCGGTGGGACGTCGGCGAAGGCCAGTTGGTATGCGCCGAGCCGGAGGAGGGTTCGCGTGGGAGGGTCGGGTTCCGACGACGCGAACCGGTCGACGAGTGAGTCGCAGGCACGACGCATGCGCGTGGTGCCGTACACGAGGTCGGTGGCGAACCGTCGGTCGCGTTCATCGAGCGACGAACGTTCCAGAGCCGGCCCGAGGACCAGATTGGCGTACGCACCGTCCCACTCGATGCGGCGGAGGACGTCGAACGCGACCGAGCGCGCCGTGACCGCCGCCCGCGTCGATCCGTGAGCTCGACGCGCCGATGTCAACGCGCGGCACTCACAGATCGCCGAAGGGCTCGTCCGCCGTCGGTCGGGCTCCGTTGCGCCACGCATCGGCGTCCAGCCGTGGCTTGCCCTCGGGTTGCACGACGGTCGGCACGAGCCGCCCGTCGACCAGGTCGGCCTCGTGGACCTTGAGACGCCGCCCGCGGAAGGTGGTCCACGCGCCACCGAGCCGGACGAGTCGGTGCTGGACCTCACCGGCTGCATCGAGATCGAGTTCGAGCTCCGACTTCTCGATCTTGGCGGCGTAGACGGGCTCGCCCTCCTGCGGGCGCCCGTGACGGATCCACTCGTCGACGGGCTGGCTCAACGTGTCGACGAGCAGACGGGTTCCGACGTCGACGAGCTCGATTCGGAGGTCGTCGGCAGTCGTGTCGTGGTCGATCGGAACCCGCTCCTCGGCGTGGATCGGACCCGTGTCGAGCCCTTCCTCCACGCCCATGACCGCCACCCCGGTCTCGGCGTCGCCCGCCAGGATCGCTCGCTCGACCGGAGCCGCGCCGCGCCACCGCGGCAGCAACGAGAAGTGCAGATTGACCATGGGGACGGCCTCGAGCAGGTGTGGCTTGATGATCCGTCCGTACGCCACGACGACGCCCAGTTCCGCTCCCGCGGCGACGGCATCGAGGACCTCGTCGGGGTCGTGCCCGACCGGAAGACCCAGGTCGACGGCCGCGGCCTTCACCGGACTCGGTGACGTGCTTCCACCGCGCCCCCGCCGCTTGTCGATCCGCGTGATCACCCGCACGATCTCGTGCCCTGCGTCGACGAGCGCACGCAGCGGCGGAACCGCCATCTCCGGCGTGCCGAGGTAGACGAGCTTCATCGACGACACTGTGGGTCAGGCACAGAGTGTCGCATCGGCTCAGCGGAGGCGCAGCCGGCGCGGCTCCCGAGCCGGGGCCGCCGGGCGCACGCCGGCCGTCTCCTCCTCGATCCGCCGGTACTCGGCGAGCGCGCTCTTCCGCTGGTCGCCCTCGAGCCGGTCGAACATGAGCACACCGTCGAGGTGATCGATCTCGTGCTGGAACATGCGAGCTTCGAGCTCGTCGGCCTCGATCTCGATGACTTCACCGTCGAGGCCGACGCCCCGCACGAGCACGGTCTTGGGGCGCAGCATCTCGACGTACAGTCCCGGAATCGACAGGCACCCCTCGTCGAACGCCCACTCGCCATCGGACTCGACGATCTCGGGGTTGACGATGGCGAGCGGCTCGCCGTCGATGTCCCACACGACGACCCGTTTGCCGACACCGATCTGCGGTGCCGCGAGCGCGATGCCGTTCCCGGAGTCGGCGAGGGAGTCGAACATGTCGTCGACCAGCCGGATGACCTTTCCGTCGACGTTGGCGACGGGCTGCGCCTTCGACTTGAGGACGGGGTCGCCGTAGGTGCGGATCCGGAGAGACATCGGGTGCCAGGCTAGGCCGATGCCGGACGACGACACTGTGGGTCAGGCACAAAGTGTCGCATCGGGAGCAGGGACCGGATCCGACACCGACACCGACACCGACACCGACACCGACACCACGGTCGAGCGCCCGGCGCACTACTTCGACGACGAGCCGACCGCGCCGTCCGACCCGGTGGTCGTCGACGTGACGCTTCCGGACGTCGCGTTCGTCATGGAGACCGACACGGCCGTCTTCAGTCGAGGTCACCTCGACGCCGGAACGTCGCTCCTGCTCCGGTCGGACCCGCCGATCGCGCCGACGGGACATCTGCTCGATCTCGGATGCGGTGCCGGCCCGATCGCTCTCACCATGGCTCTCCGAGCGCCCGGGGCGACGGTGTGGGCCGTCGACGTCAACCGGCGGGCCCGCGACCTCACCGCCTCGAACGCGGACCGGAACGGCATCTTGAACGTGCGGGTCGCCGCGCCCGGCGACGTCCCCGACGACATCGAGTTCTCGACGATCTGGTCGAACCCACCCATCAGAATCGGGAAGACGGCGCTCCACGATCTCCTCGCGCTGTGGCTCGGTCGCCTCAACGACGACGCCACGGCCGCCCTGGTCGTCCAGAAGCATCTCGGTGCCGACTCGCTTCAGCGGTGGCTGACCGACTCCGGCTGGCCATCCGCGCGAGCCGCCTCGAAGTCGGGTTTCCGCGTCCTCTCCGTTCGCGACGTGCCTGGCACGTCACGCAACTCCTCCGCATGATGCTCGTGACGCGCCTGACACGTCACGCATCAGGTCAGTCGACGAGGCGGAGGCCGGTGGGGGTCATCGACGGTTCGGCCTGCGGGAGATCGACGACGAACTCGGTGCGGTGCGCGGGGAAGAGGTGCTCCGACATCAGCACGGGGCGGCCGGTCCGGTCGGTCGTGACACGCCGGCATCGCAGCACGGGAGTCCCGACCGGCACGCCGAGGAGCTGCGCATCGTCGGGTTCGACGGAGTCGGCCCCGATGGTCTGCGTGGCACCGCGCAGGTCGAGATCGAGCAGCTCGTAGAACGGTCGCCGCTCGACGTCGCGTCGCGACAGGTCGGCCGCGAGGTCGGCCGGACACCACACGGTGACGACTGCGAAGGGTTCGCCGTCGGCGAGGTTGAGCCGCTTGACCCGGAGCACCTGCTCGGCCCCGAGCACGTCGCGCACGTGACGCGGCGCCGGCTCGAACGCGAACTCGGCCACCTTGCGCTCGGACAGCTTGCCGACGCCCTCGACCTCGGACTCGATGGTGCCGAGCGACTCGAGCGACTGGCGGACGGGCTCACCGGTGACGAACCATCCGAAACCCTGCCGAGCCGCGACGAGACCTTCGTCGCGGAGCATCTCGAGCGCGTTCCTGATGGTCACCCGTGAGGCGCCGAACTCGGTCGACAGCGCTGCCTCCGACTCGAGGACCGAACCGGCCGGCGCCGCGCTGAGCCGCTCCCGCAACTCGTCGGCGATCTCGCGGTAGCGGATCCGTCTCACCGTCGACCCACCATCGGCGCGGTGCCCCGGTTCACATGTTCACGCTTTGTCGACCTCACGAACTTGTATTATAGTTGTCTGCATGTCCTCCGTCACTGCAGACACCCCCATCGAGCTCGTCGAGGGCGTCTACGGCACCATGCCCGAGCGCATCGGAGCCGCTCGCGAGAAGCTCGGACGTCCTCTCACGCTCACCGAGAAGATCCTCGCCAACCACCTGTCCTCCGCCGATCAGGAACTCGAGCGCGGCGTCAGGTACGTCGACTTCGCCCCCGACCGAGTGGCCATGCAGGACGCCACGGCACAGATGGCGCTGCTCCAGTTCATGACCGCCGGTCTGCCCGAGGTGGCCGTGCCGTCGACGGTGCACTGCGACCACCTCATCCAGGCGAAGGTGGGCGCCCAGATCGACCTCGGCGTCGCCATCGACACCAACAAGGAGGTCTACGACTTCCTCCGCACCGTGTCGGCCAAGTACGGCATCGGCTTCTGGGGTCCTGGCTCCGGCATCATCCACCAGGTCGTCCTCGAGAACTACGCGTTCCCGGGCGGCATGATGATCGGGACCGACAGCCACACGCCCAACGCCGGCGGCCTCGGCATGGTGGCCATCGGTGTCGGTGGTGCGGACGCCGTCGATGTGATGACGGGCTTCGCCTGGAACGTCCGCTTCCCCAAGGTGATCGGAGTGAGGCTCACCGGCTCGCTCAGCGACTGGTCGAGCCCGAAGGACGTCATCCTCGAGGTCGCCCGCCAGCTCACGGTCAAGGGCGGCACCGGCGCCATCGTCGAGTATCACGGCCCGGGCGCCGACACCATCTCGGCCACGGGCAAGGCCACCATCTGCAACATGGGCGCCGAGATCGGCGCCACCACCTCGCTGTTCGGCTACGACCACAACATGGCGATGTACCTCAAGGCGACCGGTCGTGAGGCGATCGCCGACGCCGCCGACAAGGTCATCGACCACCTCCGTCCCGACGACGGCGCGCACTACGACCAGATGATCGAGATCGATCTCGACGAGCTCAAGCCGTTGCTCAACGGACCTCACACGCCCGACCTCGCCCACCGCATGGGCGCCGACGGGGTGGGCGCCGCGGCGCGGGAGAACGGCTGGCCGCTCGAACCGTCGGCCTGCCTCATCGGCTCGTGCACCAACTCGTCGTACGAGGACATCACTCGTGCGGCCTCGATCGCCCGACAAGCCGCAGCCCACGGACTCACGGCCAAGGTCGAGCTCATGATCACGCCGGGCTCCGAGCAGACCCGAGCCACGATCGAGCGCGACGGTCTTCTCGCCGATCTCGAAGCGGTGGGCGCCACGGTGCTCGCCAACGCCTGCGGTCCGTGCATCGGCCAGTGGAGCCGACCCGAGTCGATCACCGGCCAGATCAACACGATCGTCACGTCGTTCAACCGGAACTTCCCGAAGCGCAACGACGGCTCGGCCAACACGCTCGCCTTCGTCACGTCACCCGACACGGTCATGGCGATCGCACTCGCCGGCCGCCTCGACTTCGACCCCACCACCGACACGATCACCGCGCCCGACGGGACCGAGGTGTCGCTCGACGCCCCCGTCGGCCAGGTGCTCCCCGACGCCGGCTACGACCCGGGTGAGGACACGTTCACGGCACCGCCCGAGCCCGAGGATCGCGGCTCGGTCGAGGTCATCGTGAGTCCCACGTCCGATCGTCTCCAGTTGCTCGAGGCGTTCCCGGCGTGGAGCGGCGACGACTACGCGGGCCTTCCGGTCCTCGTGAAGGCGCAGGGCAAGTTCACCACCGACCACATCTCGATGGCTGGGCCGTGGCTGAAGTACCGCGGCCATCTCGAGAACATCTCGGGCAACCTGTACCTCGGGGCCGTCAACGCGTACGACGGCTACGAGGTCGGCTTCGGCAAGAACGTGCTCACCGGTGAGACCCAGTCGTTCCCCGACATCGCGAAGGCGTACCACGAGGCGGGGCAGCCGTGGGTCGTGATCGGCGACGAGAACATGGGCGAGGGTTCGTCTCGTGAGCATGCGGCGATGGAGCCCCGTTTCCGGATGGGTCTCGTCGCCATCGCTCGCAGTTTCGCCCGCATCCACGAGACCAACCTCAAGAAGCAGGGCATGGTCCCGCTCACGTTCGCCGATCCGGCCGACTACGACCGGATCGACGAAGACGACCGCATCAACGTCGTCGGTCTGCCGCCGGTGCCGGGCGAGACCGTGACGGTGCAGATCGTGAAGCCGAACGGCGACACGATCGACATCCACTGCAACCACACGTTCTCCGACGAGCAGGTCGAGTGGTTCCGCGCCGGGTCCGCCCTCAACGTCATCCGGTCGAAGACCGGCGGCTGACGGAGCCCTGGCGTTGGCCGCCAAGAAGCGGCTGACCACGCGGACGTCGGTCGTCGAACGACGCGGCCTCGGCCGGCGAGCCGAGCTGCTCGTCGATGTCGATGTCGATGTCGACGCCGGCGCCGGTCGGTGGGCTCGCCGCGTCGACGCCTATCCCCCGTCGGCGTTGCCGGCGGCGAACTCGACGGTGTCGCTCGTCGTCGACGGGTTCGGGTTCGTCCTCTATGCAGGGGACCACGACGAGCTGACGGGCGACCACGACGGCGACGAGTTCGTCGATCTCGCGGTCGACCACGGCGTCGAGGTCTTCGCTGTGTCGGGTCTCGACCTCCGTCGGGCACGCCTCGACGTGTTGGCCGATGCGGCGGCCGCCGGCGCCCTCCGTGGCGCCGTGGTCAGGGCGTACCGCGTCGACACCCTCTGACGGAGCTGTCCGTTTCTGCCCGTGCCAGATCCGGACACTGTCCGCTTTTGGCACGGGCGCAGGCGGACAAATGTCCGCTTTCGCCCGGGTCATGCGCGGCGGGAGGACTCGACGTCGTTGAGGTCGAGGTGGTTGCGCATGTACTGCTCGGCCGCATCGGTGGTGGGCTGATAGTCCCACCCCTGGAACCGGCCCCGGCGCATCGCCCGGTCGACGACACGTCGATCGCGCTGACTGGCCCGGACCTCGGCGTCGATCCGGGCAACGTCCCACCGGTCGTGGACCTCGTCGACGAACTCAGCGGCCGTCGACCGATGCTCATCGCCACGTGCGAGGTTCGTCAGCTCGTCGGGATCGTCGACGAGGTCGTACAGCTGTGCGCCGTCGGGCTCCGACCAGACGAACTTCCGTCGACCGCGGCGGATCATGAAGATCGGGGCGACGGCCCCCTCGCCGAGGTACTCGCCGACCACGGTCCGGTCCGAGTCGTCCGACTCGTCGCCGATCACCAGTGGGACGACCGAGCGTCCATCCCACTCGTCGGGCACGTCGACACCGGCCAGATCGAGCAGCGTCGGCGCCAGATCGAGGAGCCCGACATGGCTCGACACCCGACTGCGCGGGAACCGTGCCGGCGCATGCACGACCAGCGGGATGCGGCTCGCCCACTCGAAGAAGGTCATCTTGTACCAGAGGCCACGCTCGCCCAGTTGGTCGCCGTGATCCGACGTGAACACGACGATCGTGTCGTCGCTCATCCCGTGCCGATCGAGCACGGCGAGCAACTCGCCGACGTGACGATCGACGTAGCTCACGTTCGCCAGGTACGCGTGGCGCGCACGACGGATCTGCTCGTCCGGCACCTCGGTGACGTCGGCGGCGATCACGTGTCGCAGTCGTCGGCTGTGGGGGTCGAGGTCGCGGTCGACGAGCGGACCGATCCGCGGCATCGGCACCTCGTCGTGGTCGTACAGGTCCCAGAACTCCTGGCGGGCGACGTACGGATCGTGCGGATGCGTGAACGAGACGGTCAACATCCACGGACGCTGGTCGGAGCTCCGGGCCAGGTCGCGCAGCTTGCGCACGGCGAGGTACCCGACGTCGTCGTCGTAGTCGAGTTGGTTCGACACGTCGGCCACGCCGGCGTGCACGACCGAGTCCATGTTGTGGAACCACCAGTCGAATCGCCCGTCGGGATCGTCCCAGTTCGGCGTCCAGCCGAAGTCGGCCGGGTAGATGTCGGTGGTCATCCGCTCCTCGAACCCGTGCAGCTGATCTGGCCCGACGAAGTGCATCTTGCCGACGAGCGACGTCTGGTATCCCCCGGCTCGCAGATGGTGGGCGAACGTGGGCACCGTGGCCGCGAACTCGGAGGCGTTGTCGTAGGCGCCGATCGCCGAGTTGAGCCGGCCGCTCATCATGGCGAACCTCGCCGGCGCGCAGAGCGGACTGTTCGAGTACGCCGACTCGAACACGACACCCTCCGCCGCCAGCCGGTCGAGCGCCGGGGTGACCGCCGGGCCGCCGTGCCACGACAGCACCGGCGCCGTGAGCTGGTCGGCCATCACCACGAGGATGTTCGGCAGCTGTCCGGATCCGGCCCGGGCGGAAGTGGACAGCTGGTCGCTCACCGGCGAGCGCCTTCGACCGGCTCGCTTCGATACACCGGCGCGTGATCGGGCGGCAGCGGCGTGTTGCCGAGGATCAGGTCGGCGGCCTTCTCGGCGATCATCATCGTCGGGGCGTAGGTGTTGCCGTTCGACACGTTGGGCATCGAGCCGGCGTCGACCACTCGCAGACCCTCGGTGCCCCACACCCGCATCGACGAGGGATCGAGCACCGCCATCGGATCCGACGAGGCACCCAGCTTGGTCGTGCACGACGGGTGGAGCGCCGTCTCGGAGTCGCGGGCCACCCAGTCCATGATCTCTTCGTCGGTCTCGACCGAGGGCCCCGGCGACAGCTCGCCGTCGTCGTATCGCTCGAATGCCGGCTGCGACAGGATGTGGCGAGCGGTCCGGATGGCCTCCACCCACTCGCGACGGTCCTGCTCGGTCGACAGGTAGTTGAACCTGACGGCGGGGTGACGAGTCGGATCGGTCGACGTGATCTTCACCGTGCCCCGGGCATCGGAGTACATCGGTCCGACGTGCACCTGATACCCGTCGGCGACCTTCGACCCGGCGTGTGGGCCCTCGGCGATCCGCGGCGACGAGCCGTCGTACCGGATGGCGATCGGCAGGAAGTGGAACATCAGGTTCGGGTACGACTCGTTCGGATTCGACTTCACGAACGCGCCGGCCTCGAAGTGGTTCGTGGCGGCCGGACCCCGGCGGGCCAGCCACTGCATCCCGATCCAGGGCGCCCGCCACCTCGCGAGGTGCTTCTGCATCGACACCGGTTGCGAGCACGCGTGCTGGACGTACACCTCGAGGTGGTCCTGCAGGTTCTCACCGACGCCGGGCACCTCGGCCACCGTGTCGACGCCGACCGACCGGAGGTGCTCGGGGTCGCCGACACCCGAGAGCTGCAGCAGTTGCGGGCTGTTGAAGGCTCCGCCGCAGAGGACGACCTCGCCGGCGCCGACGGTCGTCGTCGAGCGTCGACCGGGCAGCCGACCCGATCGCGTCGAGTACTCGACGCCGGTCGCGCGGGCGCCGTCGAAGAGGACCCGATGGGCGAGCGCCCCGGTGACGAGGTCGAGGTTGGGACGATCGAGCACCGGGTGCAGGTACGCCCGAGCAGCCGAGAGGCGACGGCCACGGAACACGTTCTTGTCGAAGACGCCGAACCCCTCCTGGCGGAAGCCGTTGACGTCGGAGGTCAGCGGGAAGCCCGCCTGCTCGCCGGCCGCCAGCCACGCGTCGAACAACGGGGTGGCGGCCGGCCCCCGCTCCAAGGTGAGTGGTCCGTAATCGCCGCGCAGATCGGACTCGTCACTCTCCTGGCCGGCGAGACACGTCTCCATCCGCTTGAAGTACGGCAGCACGTGCGCCCACCCCCACGACTCCATGCCCGGGAGAGCGCCCCACTTGTCGTAGTCCATCGGGTTGCCCCGCTGGAAGATCATCCCGTTGATGCTCGACGACCCGCCGAGCACCTTGCCGCGGGCGTGGTAGACCCGGCGGCCGTCCATGAACGGCTCGGGCTCCGACTCGTACTTCCAGTCGTAGAAGCGGCTGCCGATCGGATACGCCAGCGCGGCGGGCATGTGGATGAAGACATCCCAGCGCCAGTCGCGACGGCCCGCCTCGAGCAGCAACACCCGGTTCGACGGATCGGCGCTCAGCCGGTTCGCCATGGCGCATCCTGCGGACCCACCGCCGACGATCACGTAGTCGTACATCGCCAGGCAGTGTGCCGCATCGCAGCGGGTCGCACCGAGTGTCGGTCGATTTCTCAGGCGGTCGCACGAGCCGCCCGGACGACCGATGTGCTGTTCTGGTCTAGGTGTCGATGGCGGTGCGGACCTCGGCGACGTAGTCGCCGACCGAGTCGGGACCCGTCTCCATCAGCCGGCGGACCATCGACGCGCCCTGGATGACGCCGTCGGCGACGCGCGTCGCCTGATGCGCCTGCTCGGCGTTGGACACACCCACACCGACGAGCACCGGCACGTCGGTGACGGTCTTCAACCGAGCGGCAAGGGCCGTCGCCGTCTCGGCCAGCGACGATCGTTCGCCGGTCACACCGAGCAACCCCACCGAGTAGACGAAGCCCCGGGCCCGCTCGGTGACCCGCGGCAGCCGGTCGTCGGGGGCGGTGGGTGCCGCCAGCATGATCGTCTCGACCCCGGCCTCGTCGGCGGCCGCGCACCACGGCTCGGACTCCTCGAGCGGGAGGTCCGGCAAGATCGCTCCCGAGATCCCGGCGGCCGCCAGGTCGCTCGCGAACCGAGTCGGCCCGGGATGGTGAGCGAGGTTGTAGTACGTCATGACGACCAGTGGGATCTCGACGTCGAGATCGGGAACGGCGTCGAGGACCGTGGCCGGCGTCGTGCCGTGGTCGAGCGACACCTGCGACGCCTGCTGGATGATCGGTCCGTCCATGACCGGGTCGGAGAACGGGATGCCGATCTCGACCGCGTCGGCACCGTTCGCCGCGCACGCCCGGATCGCGTCCTGCCAGCCGGGATAGCCGCCCGTGATGTACGGCACGAGGAGCTTGCGACCGGCGTCCCGTTTCGTGCGGAGCTCCGACTCGAGCGTTCCCGGCGCATGCGCGGCGGCGGGCGCACTCGTCACAGGCGGTCTCCGAGCACGTCCATCATCTGGCCGACGTCCTTGTCGCCGCGCCCCGAGAGGTTCATGAGCACCGTCCGGCCCTGGATGGCGGGCGATTCCCTCACGATCCACGCGACGGCGTGTGCGCACTCGAGCGCGGGGATGATCCCCTCGCTGCGCGACAGGATCTGGAAGCCCTCGACCACCTCGTCATCGGTCACGGCCGGATACTCGGCTCGCCCGATCGATGCGAGGTACGAGTGCTCGGGCCCGACCCCGGGGTAGTCGAGGCCCGCTGAGATCGACTCGGCCTCCTCGACCTGGCCGACCTCACTCTGCATCAGGTAGCTGCGCATGCCGTGCACGACGCCGGGCGCGCCGCGCCCGACCGCCGCGCCACCGGCGGGCTCGGCGCCAACCAGGCGGACCCCGGGTTCGTCGACGAAGCCGGAGAAGATCCCCATTGCGTTCGACCCGCCACCGACACACGCGACCACGACGTCGGGCATGCCGCCGAGGACGTCGAGGCACTGCTGGTGCGCCTCGGACCCGATGACCCGGTGGAACTGGCGGACCATGAACGGGTACGGGTGCGGCCCCATGACCGAGCCGAGGCAGTAGTGGGTGTCACCGACCGTGGCGACCCAGTCGCGCATCGCCTCGTTGACCGCGTCCTTCAACGTGCGACTGCCCGACTCGACGCCTTCGACCTCGGCGCCGAGCAGCTTCATCCGGAACACGTTGAGCGCCTGGCGCTCGACGTCGACGGCACCCATGTACACCTTGCAGTCCATGCCCATGAGCGCCGCCGCCGTGGCCGTGGCCACGCCGTGCTGGCCCGCCCCCGTCTCGGCGACGAGACGGGTCTTGCCCATCCGCTTGGCGAGGAGGGCCTGTCCGAGCACGTTGTTGATCTTGTGCGACCCCGTGTGGTTGAGGTCCTCGCGCTTGAGGACGAGCCGGATCCCGAGCTCGCGGCCGAGGTTCTCACAGACGGTGAGCGGGGAGGGACGTCCCGCGTAGTCGCGCAGGATCGCATCGAGGTCGGCACGGAACTCGTCGTCGCGCCAGGCCTCGTCGAAGGCCGCCTCGAGTTCCATGCAGGCAGGGACCAGCGTCTCGGGGACGAACCGTCCACCGAACTCGCCGAACCGCCCGGTTGCGTCTGGGGGCGCCGTGAGACTCATCGGCGGCGATGGTACGGCGGGCCACCACACCGACCCCACACCGTTCCCGGACAAACGGTGTCAGACACCATTTGTCCGTTACTCGTCGAGCCAGTCGTAGGGCAGTGCAGCGTCGTCGCCGCGATACGGCTCAGGTGCGGCTTCCTTGGCCGCCTCGATGAAGCGCATGACCTTGACCGGGTCCTTCTTGCCCGGTTCGCGTTCGACGCCGGACGCGACGTCGACGCCCCACGGCTCGACCTCGCGAATGGCGATGGCGACGTTGTCGGGGTCGAGGCCGCCGGCGAGGATCAGCTTCATCGACTCGGGAGCGTCGCCAGCGAGGTTCCAGTCGAACACCTTCCCCGATCCCGGCTGGGGCGCGTCGACGAGCACCATGTCGGTCCCGTACTGATCGGCTCGGGGCAGGTTCTCGTCGCCCGCGGCGAACGCCTTGATGACCCACCGGAAGTGCCCGGCGACCTCACGGGTCTGGTCGACCGTCTCGCGGCCGTGCAACTGCACCGCCTTCACGCCGGCCTTGTGCGCCTGCTCGACCACTCGGCTCGGGAGTTCGTCGCGGAACACCCCCACCGTGAGGATCTCCGGCGGCAGCCGTCGGGTGATGTCGTACGCCTGCTGCGGGGCGATCTGTCGGGTCGACGGGGCGAAGATGAACCCGACGGCATCCGCCCCCATGGCGACGGCGAGGAGTGCGTCGTCCTCGTTGGTGATCCCACAGATCTTCACGAACATGACCGACGCGACCGTACCGTCGGCTCACACTCCGACGGAGGACCGATTCGCCGTGCGATCGCGTGGCGCCGCGATGCCGTGGCCGTCCGGTCCCCGAGCACGACGGTGCGGATCACTACGGTCGTCGCCCGTGGGACGCCTCGACGAGATCGATCTGTCCGCTCGCATCGACTCGGACGAGTACGAGAAGAGACTCGCGGCGGCGCAGACGAGGTTCCTCGAGCTGCGACTCCAGCTCGGCGGTCAGACCACCGGAGGCGAGGTCGGACCGGGTTTGCTCGTCGTGGTCGAGGGCCCCGACGCCGCGGGAAAGGGCGGTGCGATCCGTCGGATGGTCCAGCCACTCGACCCGCGTCACTTCGACGTGTACGCCTACTCGAAGCCCACCGAACGAGAGCTGCGTCATCACTTCCTCTGGCGGTTCTGGACGAAGATCCCGGGACGCGGCGGGATGTGCGTGTTCGATCGCAGCTGGTACGGCCGCGTGCTCGTGGAGCGGGTCGAGGGCTTCGCCACCGAGAAGGAGTGGCGCCGCGGGTACGAGGCGATCCGCCGGTTCGAGCAGGGCATGGTGCTCGAGGGTGTCATCCTCGTGAAGTTCTGGGTCCACGTGAGCCAGGACGAGCAGCTCAAGCGATTCGAGCAGCGGCAGCACGATCCGCTGAAGAAGTGGAAGCTCAACGACGAGGACTGGCGGAACCGGACGAAGTGGCCGCTGTACGTCGAGGCGATCGAGGACATGTTCACGGAGACCGACCACGACCTCGCACCGTGGGACCTCGTCTCCGGTGAGCAGAAGAAGTGGGGACGCATCGCCGTCCTCGAGACACTGAACGACCGCATCGTCGAGGGCATCGAGCGCTGGAACTCCTGAGACCGGTGCGGTCTCGCGGGTCGTGAGCTCCCGGGTCCGACCCCCGAGGTCGCGGTCAGCAGCGGAGGTCGACGATGGCTGCCGTGGGGTCGCCGCTGGTGACGAGGGTCTCGCCGACGAGCACGGCGTCGTAGCCCGCCGTTCGCAGCGAGCGGGCGTCGTCGCGGCCACGGACTCCCGACTCGGCGACCTTCACGGCGTCGTCGGGGATCACCGACGCCATCCGCACCGCTCGATCGTGGTCGACCTCGAACGTGACGAGGTCGCGCTGGTTGACGCCGACGAGGTCGGCACCGGCGTCGAGCGCATGCCCGAGTTCGGTCTCGTCGTGGATCTCGACGAGGACGTCGAGTCCGAGGTCGACGGCGAGGGCGTGGAGGTCGGCGAGCTCGGCTCGATCGAGAGCGGCGGCGATGAGGAGCACGCAGTCGGCGCCCATCAGCCGCGCATCGACCACGTCGACGGGTGCGACGGTGAAGTCCTTGCGGAGGACCGGGAGGTTCACCGCCGCTCGGGCGGCAGCGAGATCGTCGGCTGAGCCGCCGAAGTGCTCCCGATCGGTGAGGACCGACAGACACGTCGCTCCCCCGTCGGCGTACTGACCCGCGAGCCGCGCCGGGTCGAGGTCGGCGAACAGGTCGCCCTTCGACGGCGACCGGCGCTTGACCTCGGCGATGACGCCCAAGCCCTCCTGGGCCCGCAACGCCGACCGGAATCGGCGCGGTACCGGCAGCGACCGAGCCTCCTCGATGAGTGCATCGACGTCGCGCGTGTCGGCTGCGGCCCGGGCGCGGTGCGCGTCGAGGATGGCGTCGAGGTAGGTGGCCGGCACGGCGTCAGTCTGCCGACCGCAGGTGCCGGTGACTCAGACTCCCTTGCCGCCCAGCTGGTTGCACACGATGATCTCGGGTCGGGCGGCAGCGAACTCGCGCGTCGCCCCGCCGAGCTCCTTCATCGCGTCGCTCGACCCGTGGGCGGCGAGCGCCTCCATGCTCGTGTACTCCTCGTACATCCAGAGCACGTTCGCGTCGGCGGTGTCCTGGAGCAGGACGTACTTCAGCGTGTCGGGCTCGTTGTCGGTCACGTGTTGGATCATGGGCTGCATCGCCTCGGCGAGCTGGTCCCTCTGGCCGTCCTTGGCGGTGAGCTTGGCGATCACGGAGATGGTCATGGCCGCACCGTATCCACCCACCCCGGTCACGCCTGGGGTCAGACCCGGAACGTGATCAGCTCGGCCAGATCGGGCGGAGCCGATCGAGGAGAAGACGGTTGGCCTCGACGAGAGACGAGCGTCCGTCGTCGGCGGCCCACACGGCGAGCATCGAGTCGATCGCACCGAGGTAGGCGCCCGCAACGTAGGCACACTCAGCCTCGCTCCAGCGGGCCGCTGTCGGATCAGCCGCCAGGAGTTCGAGAACGCGCCGGTGCCACGACTCGGTCGCCACGCCGGCCGTCGCGATCGATGGTGCCTCCGCGAGGATCTGGAGCCCGACGAGCACGTCGCGGGGTCGATCGTCGATCGATGCCGACACCGCGAGGCTGCCGAGCTCGGCGATCTCACGAGCTCGCAGACCGGCGGGCGCGGCTGCGACGG
>JBCCTP010000047.1:0-16037 GCA_039198505.1 Actinomycetota bacterium
CTCGGCCGAGGATCGGGGGCGATGGCATGAGCCGGTCGAAGCGACTCGCCACGGTCGTCCGTGTTCGCGAGATCCAGACGCGTATGGCCGAGATCGAGGCCGAAGCGCGTCGACGCAACGTCGACGATCGCCCGACGGCACTCGACCGTTCGACCGCAGAGCTCGCCGACCGCGCCATGAGCACGGCGGCCGGCGTCGGATCGGCCGTCGATCTCTCGGCCCGCCAGGCCGTCCTCGACGCTGCGCTCGATGCGATCGCCGATCGAGCCGCCGAGCTCGACGCGGCGGTCGGTCGTCACGACGATGCCCGCAACGACTACCTGGCCGCCCACCGACGCCACGACGCCGTGGAGCGGCTCCACGACCGCAAACTCGACGCCGAACAGACCGACGAGGCCCGCCGGGCCCAGGTCGAGCTCGATGATCTCGTGTCCGTCCGCCACGGGCGTGACCGGCACGCCGAGGAGGACCGATGACCGCCATCGATGCGCTCATGCCCAACGCCCCCAGTGAGGCGACGAGTGAGCCGACCGCCGCCGAGGACGGAGGTCGCGGGTTCGCCGACACCTTTCGTCGCGCCCAACTCGACGACGCGGCGCGCCAGCCGCGTCGGCGGGACCGATTCGAGTCGCCGACGCCCGAGCCCGGTTCCCGCGACTCCGATCTCCGGGACCGAGACCTGATCGGTCGCCAGGGACGTCACTCGGTCCGAGATGACGTCTCGGCAGCCGACGCATCCAGCGCCCGGCGGCCCGACGATTCCGCGGCCACGGACCGGTCGGAGCCCGCGCGCCTCGGCGTCGAGGCATCTCGTGCCGTCGGAGCGGCATCGACCGCCGCGACGACGTCGGACCAGCACGATGCCTCCTCCGCGCCCGAGGCGGTCGCGTCGTCCGACGAGTCGCCTGCCGGGGTCACCACGCCGATCGCGCCGGCGCACCTGTCGGCGATGCCTGCGGCGATGTCGACGACCCTGCCGGCCTCCATCGCCGCGCCGTCGACCATTCCGGGCGGCGCCGACCCGACGACGCCGCTCACCGGAGCGACCACCGATCCCTCGGCGCTGGCAGCGACGATCGCCGTGTCGGACTCCGTTCCGCCGAACTCGACGCCCGCCCCGGCGATCGAACCAGCGATGGACCCGACGGTGCCGACGTCTGTCGGCGTGGCGCGGCCAGTGGCCGGGATCGACCCACCCCGGACCGATCTCGCCGACGAGATCGCCGGCAGCTCGCCGATGTCGTCGGCCAGTGCGACGACCACCGCAGCGGCGCCGACCGCCGCGACTGCAACGGCCGGCCTGGTCGACGGATCGCCGAGCTTTGCCGTCGACGCCGGACGCCCGTCGGTGTCGGGCCCGGCGGCGGATCACACGTCGATCACCACGTCCGATCCGTCGCTGGCCGACGGGTCGGGAGATCGTGCCACAGCGATCGAGGAGTTCTCGGTGGAGACCCTGGCGGGGCGCACGTCGGCGTCGTCGCCGGGGACGGACGCCGGCCGTCCGGCGGACTCGCCGCGCTCGGACGCCGCGGCCCGACTCGCCGGCGATGCGCCGCGCACGATCTCGGTCGCCGCGCCCGACACCTCGCCGGACGATGCGTCGCCGGACGTCGCAACCGAACCGGTGGCGACCGACGTGGACACCCCGCCCGTGCCGGTCGAGACGATCCGACGAGACCCCGCTGGATCGACGTCGTCGACGTCCGCCGCTGCGCCCGCAGATGCGGTCGAGGTCGGCGGAGAGCTCGTCGACGACGGGGGTGCGTCCGACGTGCGGTCGGCCGAGACCGGCGACGTGCGCCAGCCCGCTCGTGCCGCCGAGATGGCGAGCCGCATCGTCGACCAGCTCGCACGCCGCGAGGCCTACGAGAACGCCGAGCGGACCCGCAGCCTGAGCGGCGACCGGCTCGAACTCGAGATCGCGACCGAACGGTTCGGCGTGGTGCGTGTCGAGGCCTCGGAGGGATCCGACGGCCTGCACCTGTCGCTGCGCAGCGACGGACGTGCGGACGCTCGCTCGCTGATCGACCTCGCCGCCCAGCTCCGCGACCAGTTCGACCGCGACGGTGTCGACCTCGCCGGTCTCGACGTCGGCGCCGACCGCGAGGGCACCGACACCGAGCCGGCCGACCGAGATCCCTCCTCCGTCGACCGCCGAGACCGCCGATCCGCCGTGACCGATCAGCTCGATGCCGGGGTCGGCGCACTCGCCGCCGACTCGTCGTCGGGCCTCGACCTCCGACTCTGACCCGATCATCCCGACAGGAGACTCACCATGTCGATCGACGCCATCACCACTGCGACGACCACGCCCACCGCGTTCGACAGTGCCGCGACGGCACCGCCGCGCGACGACCTCCCGAGCAACGAACTGGACAAGGACGCGTTCTTGAAGTTGCTCGTCGCCCAGTTGAAGTACCAGGACCCGACCGCTCCGACCGACGTGTCGCAGATGATGGCCCAGACGTCGCAGCTCACGATGGTGGAGCAGCTCGACGAGATCGCCGCCGGGATCGCCGCGATGGGGTCGGGTGGACCGATCTCGTCAGCCGCCTCGATGCTCGGCAAGGAGATCTCGTTCGACATCGGATCGTTCCAGCCGCTCACTGCGGTGGTCGAGGCCGTGCGCATCGTCGACGGCGAGACGATCCTGTCCGCCGGCGGATACGACGTCCCGCTCGGATCGCTCGTCGAGATCCGGACCGTTCCCGAGTCGACGACCACCGGCGGCACCTTCGACCGCGACGCCGGCATCGAGACGGGCGGCGACTCCGGCTCCGGCGGCGCCGACGTGGGCGAGACCTTCGCCGGCGACGGAACCACGGGCGGCGGCGACCTGCCCGCCGGCTTCGTCGGTCGCGATCACTGACCCCGCGTTGCCTCGGCCACTCGCCGAGCGACAGTGTGTGCCTGACCCACTCTGTCGCTGAGGCTTCTCGCCCGCGACTCGTCGTCGGCCGTCACGGAGGTCAGCGGGCCATGAGCTCGCCGAACTCGGTGCAGTTCGGGTTCTCGCACATCGACGGCTCGCCGGGGGCCTCGGGCGGAAGCGCGCTCACGCCACACGCCGGACAGATCGGCGAGACGTCATCGTCGATGTCATCCCAGAGATCGGTCACCGACGGGAGTGTCGTCGACGCAGAGCCACGGCGCTCATCCGTCGTCGACGAGGTCCTCGGGCCTGATCCGGTACAGCACGTGCCGTTCGAGGCGGTCGCCGGCAGCCATCGACGGGTGGTCGAAGTCGTCGGCGGGATCGCGGGTCATGCCGATCTTCGCCATGACCCGCCGCGACTTGTGGTTGATCACCGACGTCATCGAGACGATCTCGTCGAAACCGAGTCGGTCGAAACCGTCGGCGACCGCGACCCGGGCGGCCTCGGGCGCGTATCCGCGTCCCCAGCTGCGACTCGCCAGGCGCCATCCGACCTCGATCGCCGGCGTGAAGTGGGCGTCGAAGCCGACCGGCCACAGACCGGTGAAGCCGATGAACTCGCCGGCCAGGTCGGAGCCGTCGGCGACCTCGACGGCCCACAGGCCGAAGCCCTCGCGTTCGAAATGGCCGTCGATGCGGTCGGCGAAGCCGTCGCTCTGCTCGCGGGAGAGTGGCGACGGGAACAACTCCATGACGACCGGATCGCCGTTGAGCCGTGCGAACGGCTCGCGATCCGACTCGACCCATCGGCGGAGTCGGAGGCGAGCCGTCCGCAGCTCGCTGCGCTTCTCAGTCGGCACCGGCCGACCAGGTGAGGAGTTCACCCTGGCCCTGGAGCAGGAGGGTCCCCGGGAAGACCCTCAGCCACGTGGGCTCGAGGCGGAGCACGCCGAAGCTCGGGACGTCGGGAGCCGTCCAACCAGGGATCAGCGTGGGGGAGTAGCCGACGGGTTCCGGTGCGTTCTCGAAGCGGTCCCATGCGACTCGGCGTTCCTCGACCGTGGTCTCCCAGACGGTTCGACAGTCGGCCGTGCAGGTGTCCTGGTTCGGGTGCCAGTAGGTGATCGACACCTCGGGTCGGTGGTCGAGGTCGGCCGCCTTCGGCGAGTCGGGACGGGTCGCGACCCAGCCGGTCAGGCGCTCGCCGTCCCACTCCCAGATGGGGTGCAGCACACGGCTGCGGGGTCGGCCCGACGAGTGGACGGTCGACACGGTGGCCCACACGATGGAGTGCGCCATGTCGACGAAGGCGGGGGCGATGGTGGACAGGTCGGTCATGAGTGGTCTCCTTCTGCTCGGTCACGAAACGGGGACGACTCAACTGATCACGTCGTCGAACGTAGACCATGGCGTCGGCCGACCCGGCCCGGGTTTCGCGATCGCGACCTCACTGACGAATCGCCGTTCGCACGGACGATCCCCCTCACGATCGGACGGACCCGAGCGAATCAGAGTCGGACGCACGGCACGGAAGCCCGGCGGCGTCGACACCGACACCAGGGACCGACGTCCCGGAAGGAACACCTGTGATCCGATCCATGTCGAGCGCACTCTCCGGACTGCGCAACCACCAGCTGCAACTCGACGTCATCGGCAACGACATCGCCAACGTGTCGACCGTCGGCTTCAAGGGGAGCACCACGGTGTTCTCCGACGTGCTCTCCCAGACGCTGAACGGCGCGACTGCGCCGGGCGGCAACACCGCCGGTCAGAACCCGGCGCAGGTCGGCCTCGGCAGCCGCCTCATCGGCACCCTGCAGTCGCAGGGCCAGGGCGCTCTCCAGCGGACCGGCCGATCGACCGACCTCGCCATCCAGGGCGACGGCTTCTTCGTGGTCAACGACGGCGATGTGCAGGTCTACACCCGCAACGGCTCGTTCGTGATCGACGGCGACGGTCGCCTCGCCACGATCGACGGCCTGCTCGTGCAGGGCTGGCAGGCCGACGAGAACGGCCTGATCGACACGAACCGCGACACGGCGCCGGTCGAGATCCAGGCCGGCAACCTGCTGCCACCGGTCCCGACGACCACCATCTCGACGACGGGCAACCTCGACCGCACCGTGGCGATCGGCGAGACCACCACCATGGGTCTCACCATCTTCAGCGACACCGGTGAGGAACTGCTGCTCTCGATCACGTTCGAGAAGACGGCGGTCGACCAGTGGACCGCCAGCGCCGTGGTGGGCGACCCCGCCGTCGCCGTGACGCTGACCGACAACGTCCTCACGTTCGACTCGAGCGGCGAGCTCACCGCTCCCGCCGACGCCGGCATCGACATCGCCGGCGGCGCCATCGCCGGCGTGACGGCCGCCATCGAGATCGAGCTCGGCCAGCCCGGCTCTCCGCAGCGCATCACCCAGTTCGCCGCCGACGCCACCGCCACCGTCCTGAACCAGAACGGCAGCGCCGCCGGCGTCCTGAACTCCTTCGACATCGGCCAGGACGGCCGGGTCGTCGGCACCTACTCGAACGGTCGGATCGGTGTGATCGGCCAGCTCGCCCTCGCCTCGTTCACCAACCCGGAGGGCCTCGAGCGGATCGGTGGCGCCTGGCGCCAGTCGGTGAACTCGGGTCTCCCGCAGCTCGGAGCGCCCGGCGTGGGTGGCCGAGGTGAGATCTCGGCCGGCACCCTCGAAATGTCGAACGTCGACCTCGCCGAAGAGTTCACCCACCTGATCGTCGCCCAGCGTGGCTTCCAGGGGAACGCCCGGATCATCACCGCCAGCGACGAGATCCTGCAGGAGGTCGTGAACCTCCGTCGATGAGGGTCTGACGTGACCGACGGACGGCCGCCCGTCCGTCGGCCCGTCGCCCGCACCGTCCGACCGACCGTCCACGACCGTCGATCGCACGACCGGCCACTTCACGACTGTCCCGTTCGCGACCGTCCATTCCACGACCGACCAGCTCACGATCGAGTCCCGAGACCGCATGTCCGACGACGCTGCCGTCATCGCCGGCGCCACGCCACGGAACTTAGACGCGCCTCAACCGCAGGCGTTCGACTTCCGCTATCCGTCGACGCTCTCGCGCGACGACGCGCGCACGATCCAGGTCATCCAGGAGTCGCTCGCCAACGGCGTGGCGACCACGCTGGCCTCGACCGTCCGTTCGTCAGTCAAGGTGCGCGTCGGCGACGTCGAGCAGCTCCCGTACGACGACGTGCGCGAGCGGCTCGGCAACCCGGCGACGCTGGTGATCCTCGGGATCGAGCCGATCGCCTCGGTCGCGCTGATGCACCTGGAGTCCGCCTTCTCGATGGCGCTCGTCGAGCTGTTGCTCGGCGGTCCCGGGACCGGGCCGCACCCGGAGCGGGCGCACTCGGAGATCGAACAGGGCCTCATCGGGTCGTGGGTCGATCGGGTGCTGCCGTCGATCGGGGACGCGCTCGAGCCGCTCGCCCACGTCGAGCCGGTGCTGATCGGCCAGGAGACGAACCCGACGTTCGTGCAGGTCGCGTCGCCGACCGACATGGTGTTGACGATCGGCCTCGTCGTCGAACTCGACGAGATCGAGACCGCCATGAAGATCGTGGTGCCGGTCGCCGCGCTGCGTCCGTACCTCGACGCTGTGACGACGCGTCCCGAGGACGGAGCCGAGTCGGACGAGAAGGTGATCATCCGCGGTCTCGTCCAGGATCACATCACGTCCGTCGACGTGCAGGCCGTCGCACGGTTCGCGCCGGCTCGTGCCTCGTCGGCCGAGCTCGACGAACTCGCCGTCGGTGACGTCCTGGTGCTCGACCACAGCGTCGACGAACCGTTGCTGCTCGAGGTCGGCGGTGTGCCGATCCACGAGGTGACGATCGGTCGGATCAAGCGCGACCTCGCCGTTCAGGTCGCCGGAGCGGCTCCCGAACGGGTGCCGCGCGGTCACCGCCTGACGCTGATCCCGGCCGACGGGTCCCGTGCGCGCAGGGTCTGACCTCTTCGATCGGACCGGCGCACCCGGCCGGAACCGACGAGACGGCTGCTTGACGAACGGCGCCGTTCCGGACGGTCGTACCGGAGGACCGACGGTCCGCTCGCACCCCGATCACCACCGACCACTCACACCGAGATCTCACGTCCGGATGCCCACGGAGGCCGCTCCCCGATGACCACGAACGAAGCGACCGATCAGCAGATCGATCACGACGTCCTCTCCGCGGCTGCTGCTCAACTCGCCACGGCGCTCGGCGTCACCGCCGAACCGATGCGCGGTGAGACCTGGCCGATCGACGTCGGCCAGACCAGCCTGTGCGCGGACTTCGAGGGCGCGACATCCGGAACTCTCTACCTCTCGCTCGGCGAGGCGGTCGCCGAGGCGGTCACCGCCGACCACGAGTCGGTCGTCGGTCAGCTGCTCGGCGCCATGGGTGTCGACGTCACCGACCTCACGGTCTCTCCGTTCCGCGCTGCCGACGATCTCCCGTTCCTGCACGTGGTCGTGCGCGACGACGCGCAGATCATCGGGTTCGGTGTCTCGATGAGCGGCGGTGACGACGCAGAGGTGTCGCCCGGTGGCGGCGCTGCGGGTGACGGCGCCGAGGCCTACGAGCCGACGCCGATCGCCGATGCGGTGCAGGCCGGCGCGTCGATGGGCGCCCCGATCACGCTGCTCGCCGACGTCGACATGGACGTCACGGTCGAGCTGGGACGAGCCAACGTGCCCGTCCGCGAGCTCCTCTCGCTCCAGCCGGGCATGGTCATCGAGCTCGATCGTCAGGCCGGGTCGCCGATCGACGTCCTGGTGAACGGCCGGCTCATCGCCCGTGGCGAGGTCGTCGTGCTCGACGAGCAGTTCGGATTGCGGATCACCGAGATCGTCACGGCCAAGTCCGGCGGTCGCTGATGTCCGACGTCGGCGAGCTCGTCGTCCGGATGATCGTCTCGCTGGCGGTGGTCCTCGCGTTCGTCGGCGGCACCTACGCCGTGCTGCGTCGTCGTCAGAGCGGGGGAGTGAGCCCGATCTCGATGGGTCGACGCCGCAAGGGTGTCTCAGCTCCTCGTCCGCTCGACGTCGAGGCCCGGACCGGTCTCGCCCGGGGTTCGGCCGCCGTGGCCGTTCGGTTCGCCGACAAGGTCGTGCTCATCGGGGTGACCGATGGTGCACCGTCGACGGTGCTCGCCGAGATCCCGGCCGACGAGTGGGACGCCGCGTGCGACACCGAGGACGAGCCGACCAAGACGCCGCTCGAGACGAGCGGCGGCAGTAGCGCGGTCGTCGGTGCGCGCCCGTCGTTCCTCGACGCGCTGCGAGACGCCACGAGTCGCCGCGGCTGATCCGTGATGCGCTTCCTGTCCCGCGTCGTCGTGGCGGTCCTCGTGGCCCTCGTGATCGTGGTGGGCCTCGACGCGGCCGGAACGGCACAGGCGGCGCCCGTGCCCGACGGCGAACCGATCCCGACCGTCCCGGGCGACTCGATCGAGCCGATCCAGCCGATCGATCCGGTGGAGTTCCCGGACCTGCCGGACCTTCCCGACGATTCGGGCCCCGAGCCGATCCCGCTGCCGAGCTCGGCAGACCGGGTGGCCGAGTCGCTGCTGCGCGCTCAGGAGCTGGCCGACAACAGCGCGGCGAACACGTTCTCGATCGAGGTGCCCGGCGCGGAGGACTCGTCGAACGTCGTCGTGATCATCCTGCTGCTCACGGTGCTGTCGATCGCTCCGAGCGTCCTGATCCTGATGACGTCGTTCACCCGGATCGTGATCGTGCTGTCGCTGACCCGCAACGCACTCGGCGTGCCGCAGCTCCCACCGCAGCAGGTGATCGTGGGTCTCAGCCTGTTCCTGACGCTGTTCATCATGGGGCCGACCCTCGAGGTCCTCAACGACGAGGCGCTCCAGCCGCTGCTCAGCGGTGACATCGGCCTCGGCGACGCGCTCGGGAATGCCGAGGCTCCGATCCGCGAGTTCATGCTGCAGTCCACTCGCGAGTCGGAACTCGCACTGTTCCTCGACGCCGGCGGTGTCGAGACGCCGATCTCACGAGACGAGGTCCCGATGACCTCGCTCATCCCGGCGTTCGTGCTCTCGGAGCTGAAGGCCGCGTTCGTGCTCGGCTTCGTCATCTTCGTGCCGTTCCTGGTGATCGACCTCGTCGTCTCGGCGGTGCTCGTGTCGCTCGGAATGATGATGCTGCCGCCGACCTTCGTGTCGCTCCCGCTCAAGCTCCTGCTCTTCATCCTGATCGACGGGTGGTCGCTCGTGATCGGGACGCTCCTCCAGTCGTATTGACCCTTTTCGCCTGTGCCCTCACCCTGCCGCGCCCCTGAACGGAGAACCACATGGACGCCTCCCAAGCCATCGACATCGCCACCGACGCCCTGGTGATGATCGCCACCCTCGCCGCACCGTTCCTGCTCGTCGTGCTGGCGATCGGCCTCATGGTCGGCCTGATGCAGTCGGTCACGCAGATCCAGGAGCCGACTCTCTCGTTCGTGCCCAAGCTGATCGGCTCGGCGATCGTGATCGCCCTCGCCGGTCCCTGGATGATCGACGAACTCGTCGGCTTCTCCCAGGAGCTGATGGAGCGCGCTCCGCAGCTGCTGCAGTGACCGAGCGAACCGACCCGCCCGAGCCGTCCCGCGTCGTCTGACACGCCCCGCCCGAACCACCTCACCCGCCGTGGACCTGTCGATCCCCGCAGCGCAGTTGATGGGCTTCACGCTCGCGCTCGTGCGGACCACCGCCTGGGTCACGATCTGCCCGCCCTTCAACTCGCCGGCGATCCCTCGCCGCGTGCGGGTGGGCTTCGCCGGTGCCGTGTCACTCCTCGTGGCCGCTCGGTTCACCGCGGTGTTCGAGGTCGACGTCGGGCTCGGTGAGTTCGTCGTGATCCTGCTCGGCCAGATGATCGCCGGCCTCGCGCTCGGGTTCTTCGTGTTCATCCTGTTCGCCGCGATCCAGTCGGCCGGCGAGCTGATCGACCTGCAGGTCGGCTTCGCGCTCGGTGCCGTCCTCGACCCCCTCACCGGAACCGCGGCCGCGCCGATCGGCCGGCTCCACCAGCTGCTGGCCGTCACAGTTCTCTTCGCCATCGACGGTCACACGCTCGTCGTCCGCGGTTACCTGCGCTCGGTCGAGGCCATGCCGGTCGCAACGGTCGACCTCGGTCGGATCGCCGACGAGTTGCTCGGCCTGTTCTCCGCGTTCTTCATCGCCGCGATCGAGATCGGGCTCCCGGTGTTGGCGGCGCTCTTCCTCGCCGAGATCGCACTCGGTCTGCTCGGGAAGGCGGCGCCGCAGATGAACATCCTGATCCTCGGCTTCGCCGCGAAGTCGTTCATCGCCGTGGCGCTGCTGGCGATGATGGTCGTGGCGATGCCCGACAGCGTCGACTCGCTCCTGATGCGTTCACTGCGGGCAGCCGGCCGAGCGTTCGGGGGGTGATGTCGGATGGCAAAACCCGACAAGACCGAACAGCCGACTCCGAAAAAGCTCCGCGAGAGTCGGCAGAAAGGTCAGATCGCCAAGTCGCAGGACCTCACCGCCTGGGCGAGCGTGCTCATCGGGCTGTACCTGATCCCGCTCACCGTCGGTCGGATGGCCGAAGCCGGAGCGAGCTCCTTCAACCACATCGCGACGATGTCGCCGGAGACGACGGCGCAGGAGAGCGTCGGCATCTTCGGCGAGGCGTTGGTCGCAGGTTTCGTCGCCGTGGCGCCCCTGATGGCGGCGGCGTTCGCGAGTTCCTTCATCGCGTCGATCCTGCAGACCGGTCCGCTGCTCACGTTGAAGCCGCTGAAGCCCGACTTCAAGAAGATCAATCCGAAGAACGGGTTCCAGCGCCTGTTCTCCGGCCGGTCGCTCTGGGAGGTCGGCAAGCAGCTGATCAAGATGGCCGTGATCATCGGCGCCGCGTATCCGCGGGCGAGCACGATGTTCGACGACATGATCGGCGAGGCCCGACCCGAGTTCGGGGCGGCGCTGCGGTACGCCGGCGAGGAGACGCTCGCCGTGATCCAGACGGTGGCGTGGGCGATGTTGGCGATCTCGCTCCTGGACTACACGTACCAGAAGTACGCCACGAAGAAGGACCTCAAGATGACGAAGCAAGAGGTCAAGGACGAGATGAAGAACACCGAGGGCGACGCCATGGTGAAGGGGCGGATCCGATCCCTGCAGCGCGACATGGCACGCAACCGGATGCTCGCCGACATCGGCAACGCCGACGTGGTCATCACCAACCCGACCCACATCGCCGTCGCTCTGCACTACGACGCCGACCAAGGTGGCGCCCCGAAGGTGCTCGCCGTCGGCGCGGGTGCGGTGGCCGCCAAGATCCGTGAGGCGGCCCTCGACCACGACGTGCCGATGGTCGAGGCCAAGCCATTGGCGCGTGCGCTGTGGCGTGCGTGCGAGGTCGGCGACGAGGTCCCGGTGGCGCTGTACGAGGCCGTGGCGAAGGTGTTGGTGTTCGTTCGCCGCCTCGACCGTCGCTTCCGTCGGCGCCATCCGATCGATCTGCCGCCGGACTCGGCGGTCGACGAGGCGTTCCTCGAGTCGATCCCGCGGAAGAAGCGCCGCCGCCGCTGAGTCGGCCGCGACCGGGTCCGTCATCTGCGGTGGCCGCGGGAAGATCCGTCAACCAGGTGACGGTGCCACGATGCCGAGTGCGATCCGGCACGCGGCCAGGCCGTGCAGATCGATGTCACCACGCCGTGGCCAGTCGTCGCGTGTGAGTCGCCATCGTTGCCCGAGGACCGGGGTCCCCCGGTGCGTCGCCCAGGCGACGCCGTTCCGTCGGTATCCGAGACGCTCGGAGATCGCGTTCGATCCGACGTTGTCGATCGCGCCTTCACTCTGCGCCTCTCGGGCGCCGAGTCCGTCGAAGGCGAGGTGCAGGATCGCTCGGCGCATTTCGGTTCCGATCCCGCCTCGCGGCCACCCGGTGGCCACCCACGACGTCGATTCGACGACGCCGAGGTCGGAGAAGTCATGGCCGGTGAGGTCCTGCTGCCCGACCGGCTCGTCATCGACGAAGACGACGAAGGACAGCCTCCAGAGATCGGGCCGGACCGTGCTGCGTCCGCGCCACACCGACCGGAGCCACGCGTGGACACGAACCTCAGGATCCGGTTCGTAGAAGGCGCTGGGGTCGTCCCACGGCGGAGGGTCGGCCATCGCATCGCCGGCCGCAACCAGCGGGGCGAGTGCCTCCAGCCGTGCGTCGGTCGCACCGCGCAGTTCGAGCCGAGGTGTCGCGATCCGCACGTCGAGTGGCGGGTAGACCGACATGGCGCTGACCGTACGTCGACGGCCGAAACGGCGAGAAGGGGATTCTCCGAGCGCCGCTCCCCCTTCGCGGACCTCCGAGTCAGGTCACCGAACGTCCATCGACGAGAGATACGGCGAGGGCGACGTCGTCGGCGGAGATCGAGTCGGCTCCCACGTCGAGAGCGCGATGGATCTCGTCGCGCCCGGCCGCGTCGTTGGCGTGGACCACGTAACCCAGGTCGCGGAGACCTGACGCGATCCGCGGGGTGATGGCGCCGGCGTAGACGTGGGCGACGTCGAAACCGGCCGTCTCCGCCGTCCCGAGCACGTAGCGCTCGAAGACCGAGTCGTCCATCCACGGCTCCGGACGCTGGGAGAAGAGGCCGACTGTGGCATCGGGGCGCTCCAGCTTGAGTCGACACAGCATCGAGTGATTCCAGCCCGTGAACTTCACCCGGTCGAAGACGCCCGCACGGTCGACCTCGTCGAGAACCGCATCGGTGACCGCGCGTCCCCACGTCTTGATCTCGAGCTCGAAGATCCTGGCGGGAAGTCGGAGCACGTCGCCGAGCCGGGGGATCGGCTCGCCGGCGAAGCTCTCGTCGAACCAGCTGCCGGCGTCGAGCCGGCTGATGTCGTCGGAGCTGACCGCGTGGAGCGGTCCCGAGCCGTCCGTCGTGCGATCGAGCATCGCATCGTGGTGCACGACCGCCCGACCGTCGCTCGTCAACTGGACGTCGAACTCGATTCCGTGAGCTCCGAGTTCGAGCGCTCGGTTGAACGCAGCCATCGTGTTCTCGGGCGCCTCGTGCGAGGCGCCTCGATGCCCGATCACCGTGACCTTCGAGTGAGCCATCGCACATGGTGACACCCGCGCCGACCCGGGCGCCGGCGCGATCACCCGGCCGCGAAGCGGACGACTCGTTCCGTGACACCGAACGGTTCGTCGGCCGGGACGCGGATGAGCGTCTCGGTCTCCAGGGCCTCGCGCTCGATGGTGACGACGTGCAGCCAGGCCAGCAACGGTTGGGCGCATCCACCTGGCGGCGGCTCGAAGACCGGTGTCCAGGTGGGCACGCCGTCCTCGTCGGTCACCTCGAATCGATCGACCAGATCGGCACATGCGTCGTCGGGGCGCGTCATGACGAGCGCCACGTCGCGGTCGAAGTCGACGGTGGGCCGGACCACTCCGGGTTCCCACTCGTCCCAGAGCTCGGACAACTCATCCTCCGATGTCGCCAGTCCGGCGTCACCGAACCCGATCGCCGTGCGCCTGACGAGAACCACGTCGAAGACGTCGTCCCCGACGGTGGTCGGCCCGGCCAGAGTCGAGACGGTGGTCACCGCGATCTCGTCGTCGCTCCCCGCGCACGCGGAGACTGTCAACGTCACGGAGACGGCAGCTGCGATCGGGACGAGTCGCAGCGGT
Source organism: Actinomycetota bacterium (assembly GCA_039198505.1). GTDB lineage: Bacteria > Actinomycetota > Acidimicrobiia > Acidimicrobiales > Ilumatobacteraceae > Ilumatobacter_A. The sequence goes on from JBCCTP010000047.1 coordinate 13,571, forward strand.
CGTCGCGTCACACACCGGACCGTAGAAGCTGTCGTCGCATCGATGCCGGAGACAGCTCGGTGACCGTTGACCCACCCGAGGCGTCTCACCCGTGGCGATTCGAGACGAACGTATGTTTGTAATGAGCGCACGAAGATGCTAGAATTTCGCCATGGCGGAGGTGATCGAACTGGAGCGATCGGAGCATGTGGCTCGGTTCGATGCCGACGCGCATGATGTCCGCAAGCGTGGTTTGCGGGAGTCGATCAACGAGATCGCCGGTGTGCGCAACGTGGCTGATGGTCGGTTGGTCGATGTGGCGGTGGAGTTGTTGGCCGACGAGACGTTGTTCGCGGGTCCGGGCACGGAGACCGTGGAGAAGTTCTTGGCGTGGCGGTGTGGGGTGACGGCGGGGTCGGCGAAGAGGTACGTCGATGTGGCGCGTCGTGCCGCTGAGTTGCCGTCGACGTTGGCGGCTCTTCGGGCGGGGGAGATCTCGTTGGATCAGGTGGTGCCGATCGTGCAGTGGGTGCCGGCGTGGGCCGACGATCAGTTCGTCACCCAGGCCGTGAAGCTCACCCCGCGTCAGGTCGCCCGTCTGGCGCGTACCTATCCGTTCGTCACGCCACCCGATCAGGCCGACACCATCGGGAGTCCGATCCGACTCGAACCGGGCGACGAGCCTGATCCTCGAGCTGAACCAACGGCCGAGCCGAACCCCGAGTCCGTCGAGACCGAGGTCGAGACCGAGACCGGTGCCGACGCGGATCCGGTGGAACGCCCTCCGGGTCGATGTCGGCTGGTACGGCGTCGGTGACGACGGCCGCTGGCGGCTGTTCGTCGAGACCGACCGCCTCGCCGGCGAGGTCATCGAACGAGCACTCGACGAGGCGCGCGACCGACTCTTCGCACCAGACCGACTCACCCCGACCGTCGTCGAGTCACTGGTCGCCGTCGCTCAGGGGCATCTCGATCGGATCGACGAACCGGGCCGTCGCGAACGCCACCGCATCTACCACCACATCGAACTGCGTGACGGTGACGTGTCGGCGTCCGATCGCCATGGTCTGCCGGTCGACGACGGCACCCGTCGTCACATCTGTTGCGACGCGATCGTCCACCCGCTGCTCACCGAGAACGGCATCCCGGTGTCGGTGGGCCGATCCCAGCGGATCGTGCCGGACCGGACTCGCAACGTCGTGTTGCACCGTGACGGCGGCTGCCGCGTCCCTGGCTGCGACGCCACGCACCACCTCGAGATCCACCACATCATCCACTGGGAAGACCACGGCCCGACGGACACGTGGAACCTGATCGCGTTGTGCCCTCGTCATCATCGGCTCCACCACCGCGGCAAGCTCGACATCTCGGGCAATGCCGACGTCGGCACCGTCCGCTTCCTCGTCGATGGTCGAGATCTCGCCCGCGACGGACCCAGACCGACGCCCCCCGGCCGTCCGCCATCCACGGGCACGTACCGTCCGCCGCTCGGCGAGACCGTCGACCCTCGCTGGATCGACTTCACTCATCCCTCGCGACTCATTCCCCGACCCGCCTGAGCGACGACCGTCAACGTCAGTCGCCGGCCGCCGACACCTGCTCGATCCAACGGTCGATCTCCGCCGGCGAGCTCAGAACGACCAGCGTCGCGGTCGGTGCGTGACGGTCGATCGCTCGGAGGATCATGGGTCGGTCGCGACGCCGCCAGCGCAACATCCACGACCAGAAGTCACGAGTCTCGCGGCCGCGCCGGATCACCCGCCATGCACATCGCCATGCAGGGAGGTCGAGCACGATCACCGTGTCAGCTCGTCGGAGTCGTGGAGCGAGGTCGTCGTGAGGTCCGAGGTCACCGTCGAGGATCCACCGTTCGCGTGTGGCGAGATCCGCCTGTGTCCGACGCCAGTCGTCGCATGGCGTCGGCTCGAGCTCTGCCGACCAGAACACGGCGTCGAGTTCGGTCCGTGGCAGGGCGGTCGTTCGCTCCAGTCGTTCGGCGAGGGTCGACTTCCCCGCGCCGCCGCGACCGAGGACGACGATGCGCTGCACGGAACGAGACGTCAGGCGGTCGACGCAGCGTGACGCGCGAGAACCGCGTCGACGATCTCGGGCGGCTCGTTCCAGACCGGGTCGTCGTCGCGGGGATGGTGGAAGACGAGGTCGGTGAAGCCGAGGTCGGCGTGGCGGCCGACGCAGTCGTCGAACGCGTCGACGCTGGCGAGCGGTCGCTCGTCGGTGTGACCGGTCAGCAGGATCCGGTCGATCGTCGTCGGATCCCGTCCCACGTCCGCGCACGCCTGGTCGAGCGTCTCGCGCTGTCTGGCAAGTGCTCGATCTGCGGCGGCGACGCTCCGATCGGGATCGGTCGGATCGCCGATGGTGATCCAGGCGTCGGCGACCTCGGCGGCAAGTCGGAGCCCGCGCGGGCCGCTCGCCCGGCCTAAGTCATGCGCGGCGCCTCGATGCGTGGCGCCATCCCAGATGCCGA
>JBCCTP010000048.1:0-15243 GCA_039198505.1 Actinomycetota bacterium
GACCCACCGGACTACTGGGACGGCGCTCGATGGACTCCCGACCCGGCTCGGGCCGCGACCGTGTTCTCGACGCGCGGGCGGCCGGCCAACCCGGTCGACGTCGTGTTCCACAACAACCGGTTCCACGCGGTGACGAAGGTGCACGACTGGTGGGGAGACGAGATCATCGTCGAACGCGCCGACCGACCGTTCGGGTCGTTCGAGACCGTGGCGCGATGGATCGAGGCACCCAAGTGCCCGGTCGACTGCAACACGTACTACGCATCGTTCTCGACCTCGACCGACCCCGACGTCCTGCTGCTCGGGTTGTCCCACAACCGGTGGGACGGTGTGCCGAGCTCGATCTACCGACCGACGTTCCGTCGGTTCACGGTGCCGTCCTCACAGCCCCGCCCGGCCGACCGCTGCGCCGCCGACCACTGCGACTGATCGCCGAGAACAGCACGTTCGGTGCCGGGTCCGAAACGTGCGCTTTTCAGCACGTTCGGTGCCGGGTCCAAAAAGTGCTGTTTCGCGTCAGGCGAGCTGGTCGGCGTCGAGTGCGTAGAGGCGATCGGAGGTGCTGGTCACCGCCGGGAGCAGGCCCGCGACCGTGGGCAAGATCTGCTCGCCGAAGAACGCAGCCGACTCGAGCCGAGACGGATCGTCGGCGCCGTTGGCCGCGGCGACCGCCTGCTTCGCGAGCAGACCGCCGCACACCGTGGTGCCGAGCAACCGGAGGTACGGCACCGATGCTCCGAGCAACGACCGCGGATCGGCCAGGCCGGTGGCCAGCAGGTGGTCGGTGGCCTGCCGGGTGACCGACACCGCCTCGTCGAGCCGCTGGCCGAACACGGCCAACGCCGGGATGTCGGACAGCTCCTTGACGCGCAGGTCGAACTCGTCGAGCAGATCGACGATCACGCCGCCGCCGCGCATGGCGAGCTTGCGGCCGACGAGGTCGGCAGCTTGGATGCCGTTCGTGCCTTCGTAGATCGGGGCGATCCGCGAGTCACGCCAGTGCTGCGCCGAACCGGTCTCCTCGACGTAGCCCATGCCGCCGTGGATCTGGATGGCGAGCGACGTCATCTCGACCCCGACGTCGGTGCAGAGACCCTTCGACAGCGGGATCAGCAGGTCGGCGATCTCCCGCCACCGGGTCGCCTCGTCGGCGTCGACGGCCGCTTCGGCCCGATCGAGAGCACCCGCGTTGGTGTAGATCAGGCACCGCATGGCGTCGATCCAGGCTCGCTGCGTCATCAGCATGCGGCGCACGTCGGGATGCTCGATGATCGGGCTCGATGTGCCCTTCTCGGCACCGATCGCCGTTCCCTGAGTGCGGTCGAGCGAGTACTGCAGCGACTGCTGGTACGCCCGCTCGCTCAGTGCCAGGCCCTGCAGGCCGACCGACAGCCGGGCGTTGTTCATCATCGTGAACATGTTGCGCATGCCGGCGTGCTCGTCACCGACGAGCCAGCCCGTCGCACCCTCGAACGCCATCACACATGTGGGTGAGCCGTGGATGCCGACCTTGTGCTCGATCGACACACACGACACGGGGTTGGCCTCACCCGGGTCGCCGTTCTCGTCGAGGAGGAACTTGGGCACCACGAACATCGAGATGCCCTTCGTGCCGGGAGGCGACCCCGGCGTGCGGGCGAGCACGAGGTGCACGATCTGTTCGGCCAGCTGGTGCTCGCCGAACGTGATGTAGATCTTCTGGCCGGTGATGAGATACGAGCCGTCGTCGTCGAACGTCGGGCTCGGCTCGGCCTTGGTGGTGACGGCGCCCACGTCAGAGCCGGCCTGCGGCTCGGTGAGGTTCATCGTGCCGGTCCACTGGCCGGTCAGCATCTTCGGCAGGTAGGTCGCCTTCTGTTCGTCGGAACCGTGGGCGTGGATGGCGTCGATCGCCCCCTGGGTGAGGAGCGGGCAGAGCGAGAGCGCCATGTTGGCCGAGGTCAACATCTCCTGGACGGCGATGGCGCTGACCCAGGGGAACCCCGCACCGCCGAACTCGGCGTCGAACGGCATCGCCCCGAAGCCGGACTCGACCCACCCGTCATAGGCACCCTGGAAGCTGTCGGGAACCGACACGACGCCGTCGTCCCACGACGCGCCGATGCGATCGCCGTCGACGTTGGTGGGTGCGACGACCTCGGCCATGAAACGACCGACCTCGGCGACGACGTCGTGCACGGTGTCGGCGTCGACGTGACCGAAGCGCTCGGTCGCCAGCAACGACTCGAGGTCGACGACGTGATCGAGGACGAAACGGATGTGATCGACGGGCGGGGCGTACTCCGACATGCGTCACACACTACGGGGAGGGTCGTTCCGCGTCACCCGGAGCGAAGGTGCGGACCGTGATCACGCGATGGCTCAGAGTCGCCGGATGTCGGGATTGCGCTGCCGCGGGCCGCGCCGCGGAGCCGTCACCCCGGCGGCGAACAGCAGCCGGATGATCCGTTGGCGGTGCCCGCGCCACGGTTCGAGGTGCTCGCACATCACCTCGTCACCACCCTCGTCGGGTGGGAGGCGCTGCGCCTCGCCCGTGAACGCGTAGTTGACCATCGTGGGCATCCCGTAGTCGCGCAACACCAGCGTGTCGGGATCGCCGTGGCAGGCGATCACCGTCGACGTGGCCGTCCACGCGCCGAGCCCGGGGAGCGCCGACAGGCGTTCGAGCGCGTCCGGCGCCGTCATCGTGGCCGCCTCCTCCAGCCGATTGGCTCGCTTGGCGGCGAGCAGGATCGCGTCGGCGCGACGACGCTCGATGTTGCACCGGTGCAGATCGACGTAGGACAGGCGGGCGATCACGGCCGGGTCGGGCGGCAGGACGAGGTCGCACGGCCCCGGCGCGGGCTCGCCCCACGTGTGGCACATGCGGCCCCAGCTCTTGGCGGCCTCGTCGGTGCTCACCCGCTGACCGCACAGCACCAGACCGAGCTCCTGCCACACGACGCCCGACGCCGCGAGGCGGAGGCCGTCGTGCTCGCGCCACCAACGGTGCACCTTCGGATGGAGGGTCGGGTCGAAGCCGGTGAGGTCGTCGTCGATGCCGGTCCAGCGCGGCGCACGGTCGAGCAGCCACTCGGCGCCCTCGCCCCACGCCTCGGCGGTGACCCGGCCCTCGGTGTCCCACCGCAGTCGCATCGTTCCCGGCCCGGTCGGGGTCAGCACGGCTTTGGCGAACCACGTTCGCCCCGGCCCCCATCGATGTGTCGGATCGGACCCGTAGATCCCGATCATCTGCATCGTGTTCGGGAGGTCGATGCCGCTGGCATCGAGCTGGCGGGTCGACACGACCGGGTTCGTCACTCGGACGAACGGCTCACACGCTGAGGTGTGATCGCCAGTCGGCGGCGTACCCGGCGGCGACGGCGTCGGGGGTCATCGTCAGCGTGTCGGTACTGACCGCGTCGACGACCTCGCGGGACTCGGCGTAGTGATGGCCGACGTGGCGGAGACCCTCGAACATCCGCATCCGCAGTTCGACGAGCTCGTCGTCGGGTGACTCATCGAAGTACCCCCAGACGGTGAACGCGATCCGCAGGTCGTGGATGACCGGCGCGCGGGAGAACATCGACGCCCGGCGCAGGGCCACTCCGAGGCACCCCCGCATGACGTCGTCGGGGTTCTCGCCCTCGACGAGGTGGAGGTCGGGCATCAGGGCGTTCGCCAACTTGATCGCATACCCCTGGTCGGGGCCCGGTGCGCCGAGCCGGTCGCCGGTCGGTTGGGGACCCTCGATGTCGCTCGGCCGGTCGGGCGTCCAGCTCTCGGGCACGACGTCGGGCGACTCGTACCACCGCGGGTCGTCGGTGGGGTCGACCGGGAGGAACTTCGGAGCGGCCATCACCGCCCAGTCAACACCACGCAGCCCGACTGCGCACGGTTCGGTCGACCGCACCAGAGCGCCGGCGAGGGAAGCGCCAGCGACGAGCCGCACGCGACACGAGGAGGAAGCGTCAGCGGACGACGAGCGAGCCACCAGAACGCCGGCGGAGGAGGCCGTACACGAGGCTCTCCTCGAGGGCGCGCCAGGACGCTTCGATGATGTTGGCGCTGACGCCGATGGTGGTCCAGTCGCCTTCACCGTCGGCGGCGGTGACGAGCACGCGGGTGGTCGCACCGGTCGCGCCCGCCCCGTCGAGGATGCGCACCTTGTAGTCGACGAGGTGGATGTCGGCGATCTCGGGGAGCGCCTTGCGGACGGCGTTGCGGAGCGCCAGGTCGATGGCGTTGACGGGACCGTTGCCCTCGGCCACCCACACGTGCCGCTCGGCGCCGTCGCCGTCGGGACCGTTCGGGCCGACCCACACCTTGACCGTGGCCTCGGTGTTGAACCGGCCGTCGGGGAGCTCGTCGGTGATCACGCGCATCGACTCGACCCGGAAGAAGTCCTCGGCCACACCGGCGGCCCGGCGCATGAGGAGTTCGAGGGATGCGTCGGCCGCCTCGAAGTGATACCCCTCGTGTTCGAGCCGCTTGAGCTGGTCGATCACGTCACCGGTCTGTGCACCGTCGAGTTCGACGCCGATCTCGTCGGCCTTCATCTGGATCGTCGCCCGACCCGCCATCTCGGAGACGACGAACCGCGTGCCGTTGCCCACGTCGACCGGATCGACGTGCTCGTACGCGTCCTTGGCCCGGGCGATCGCCGACACGTGGAGGCCGGCCTTGTGGGCGAACGCCGACGACCCGACGTACGGCGCCTGCGGATCGACGGCTCGGTTGAGGATCTCGGCCACGTGGTGGCTGACCGGCGTCAGCCGTTCGATCCGACCCTCGGGGAGACAGTCGTACCCGAGCTTCAACTGCAGGTTCGGGATGACCGTCGACAGGTTGGTGTTGCCGGTCCGCTCGCCGAGACCGTTGAGCGTGCCCTGGACGTGCCCGGCACCCGCCTGGACGGCGGCGATGGAGTTCGCGACCGCGCACCCGGTGTCGTCGTGGCAGTGGATGCCGATGACGACGTCGGAGCCGACGTGCGCGGCCACGTCGCCGACGATCTCTGCGATCTCGTGGGGCAGCGTGCCACCGTTGGTGTCGCACAGCACGAGGTGGCTCGCCCCCTGCACGACGGCCGACTCGATCGCCCGCAGCGAGAACTCGGCGTTCTGCTTGTACCCGTCGAAGAAGTGCTCGAGATCGACCAGCACCGTGCGACCGTGTCCACGGAGGAACTCGACCGAGTCGGCGATCATGGCCGCCCCCTCGTCGAGTGTGGTCTGCAGCGCCTCGGTGACCTGGTACTCGGAACTCTTCGCGACGATGCACACCGCCGACGTCCCGGCCTCGATCAGGTTGCGCAGCGTGGCGTCGTCGTCGACCTTGCCTCGCGGGCGGCGGGTCGAGCCGAACGCGACGAGCGTCGACGTCGACAGCGAGAGTTCACTTTTAGCCCGCTCGAAGAACTCTACGTCCTTCGGATTGGCGCCGGGCCACCCACCCTCGATGAAGTGCACCCCCAGCTCGTCGAGCTGTTCGGCGATTCGCAGCTTGTCGTCGACCGTGGCGGTGACGCCCTCGACCTGGAGACCGTCGCGGAGAGTGGTGTCGAAGACCTCGATGTGTCGCACGACGCACCAGTCAACGCGGTCGTCGACACGCACGCAACGCGATGTTCACGTCATCCTCACACGAATCACGCCCACGAAAGATGTGGATCCACTGTGAATGACGTTGTGATCTTCCGGTGAACAACAGGTGGCCGGAGGTGGACATCTGGGTCCGATCTGGGGACGACCGAAAAAGGTCAGTGGACAACCCTGTGAGTTCGAAAATACCCCTTGACCAGGTCTTTTGTGTACTCCAGAGTGGAGCTCGTTCCGAACAGCGCACGCCGAACGAACCGCCGCAAGGCACGAGATCGGAGCAGCGGGATCGGGACAGGGGACATCGTTCACCGGCCATCTCGACCGAGAGTCGAACCTCCTCCGGGAGGATCGACGAGCGGGAGAGTCGGCGTCCGGAGCAGGTGACTGCGACGGCGTCGGACCCACCGGAGCGACGGGCAACCGTCGGTCACGGAGGTCTGTCGGCGGGCACGGGCAACCGTGCTGGCTGACGAGGCAGACCGGGCACGAGATCGGTTCGCCGGTCGAGTGCGACGGAGCCGTGGCACGGAGTCGATCGGGAGGGCCACCCCAACTGGCCCGATCGGGAGACTCCGACCGGCACTCGATCGTCGGCCCGGGCAACCGGGGTGACGACACCGGGTGGCGGCGGTCCGTTCGACCGGGAAACCGGACGGTCGGGCCGAACCAACGGGCATCGCCCGCCCCGCGACCCCTCTGGGGGAAGCGAGACGGGCGATGTGTAGGTCGAGTCGAAGGCTAACGCCCGACGTTCGACCGATGGTGGACGGTCCCCGAACTGGCCCCGGGTGGCTGCGCCAGGCTTCGGCCGGGCTGCGCCACCCGGGGCTCTCTTCGTTCTCGGGCGACGCGCCCGATCGGGTCGATGGACTACACCGGGGGAATGAGCGACATCGCCTCCCCGCCCGGCTCGCCGTCTCTCGACGGGCGCCGGCTCCTCGTCACGGGCGCGTCGTCCGGGATCGGCCGCTCGACCGCCATCGCCGCGGCCGGTGCCGGAGCGTCGGTCGCGATCGCCGCTCGATCGACCGGCGCGCTCGACGAGCTGGCCGCCGAGATCGGCGCACCCGACCGGACCCTCGTCGTCCCGCTCGACGTGACCGACCCCGACGCGTGCGCGTCTGCGGCATCGACGATCCGCGAGGCATGGGGTGGACTCGACGCGCTGGTCAACTCGGCGGGTCTCGTGCGGCCGGGCGGCATGCTCGAGATCGAGCCCGCCGACTGGGCGGCGATGTTCGACGTCAACGTCACCGGCCTGCTCAACATCACCGCCGCCGTCGCGCCGATGCTGCAGGAGTCCGGAGCGTCGGCCGTCGCCGACGTCGTGAACGTGTCCTCGATGTCGGGCCGGCGTCGGGCATCGGTGGCCCTCGGCATCTATGCCGCGTCGAAGCACGCCGTGCACGTCATCTCCGACAACCTGCGGGACGAGTTCGACGGTGCGGTGCGGGTCACGATCGTGTCGCCCGGATTCGTCGACACCCCCATCTTCGACGCCGTCGACGGCGAGGCCGGCGAGACCTACCGGGCGAGCGTGAAGGAGAAGGGCCTCGACGCGTCGGACGTCGCCGACCGCATCGTCGACGCCCTCGCACAGCCGCCCGGCGTCAACCTCTTCGAGATCGCGATCATGTCGACGTCACAGTGAACGTGACCGCCGCCCGTCAGTTCTTCACCCGCGCGTAGCGACGAACGGCGAGCGGAGCGAAGATCGACACGATCACGATCGACCAGATGATCGTGTAGAGCACGGGATTCTGGAGCGGCCACGCCTCGGGTTCGGGAGTCCCGTCCGGGATGTTGCCGAACAGTTCGCGTGCCGCCTGGGTGATCGCCGACACGGGGTTCCACTCGGCGAACGTCTGCAACGGGCCCGGGAGATCCTCGGCCGGGACGAACGTGTTCGCCACGAACGTCAGGGGGAAGATCACGACGAAGCTCGCGTTGTTGATCACCTCGGGACTCGGCACGTAGAGGGCGATCAGGGCCATGATCCAGCTGAGCGAGTAGGCGAACACGAGCAGCAGGGCGAAGCCACCGATGGCGTCGAGGAACGACCCGCGGATCCGCCAGCCGACGAGCAGACCTGCGAGCGACATCACCAGGATCGACGCCACGTTGTAGACGACGTCGCTGATCGTCCGCCCCGCGAGCACGGCCGAGCGGGACATCGGCAGGGAACGGAACCGGTCGATGATCCCCTTCTGCATGTCCTCGGCGATCCCGGCCCCGGTGAAGGTGGCGCCGAACACGACGGTCTGGGCGAAGATCCCCGCGATCAGGAACTCGCGGTAGCTCGTGCCCTCGATCTGGATGGAGTTGCCGAACACGTAGGCGAACAGCAGCACGAACATGATCGGCGAGAGCAGCACGAACACCAGCAGCTCGGGCACCCGTGTGATCTTGATGACGTTCCGGCGGGCGACGACGGAGATGTCGGCCGCGGTGGCGGCGAGCGAGCTCATGACGCCACCTCCTCGAGCTCCGTGGACTCGTCGTCGGTCGCGCCGTGTCCGGTGAGGGTGAGGAACACGTCGTCGAGTGTCGGGCGGCGCAGTCCGATGTCGCTCACGTCGATCGACGCCTCGTCGAGTTCGGCGATGAGGCGGCCGAGCTGACCGATCCCGCCGACGATCGGTGCGAGCACGGTGCGGGTGGACGGTCGGACCTCGACCTCGTCGAGGGTCCCGGACGGCGTGTGGGCAGCGACCAGTCGACCGGCGGCGTCGACGTGGGCGTCGTCGCGCACGACGAGCTCGACCCGTTCGCCGCCGAGGTCGGACTTGAGCTGATCGGCCGTTCCCTGAGCGATCGCCCGGCCGTGGTCGATGACGACGATCTCGTCGGCGAGCTGATCGGCTTCTTCGAGGTACTGGGTGGTGAGCAGGAGCGTCGTGCCATCGGCGACGAGCTCGCGGATCACGTCCCAGAGGTCGAGCCGGCTTCGTGGGTCGAGACCGGTCGTCGGTTCGTCGAGGAACAGCACGGGTGGAGCGGCGACGAGCGCACCGGCGAGGTCGAGGCGACGCCGCATGCCACCCGAGTAGCCCTTCACCTGGCGGTCACCGGCGTCGGAGAGCGAGAACCGCTGGAGCAGTTCGGCGGCCCGCTCGATCGCCCGACGGCGACCCAGCCGGTACAGCCGGCCGATCATCACGAGGTTCTCCCGGCCGGTCAGGACCTCGTCGACGGCCGCGTATTGACCCGACAGGCCGATCCGGCGTCGCACGAGATCGGGATCGGCGAACACGTCGGCTCCCGCGACCGTGGCGCTGCCGGCGTCGGCGCGGAGGAGCGTGGTGAGGATCGAGACGGCCGTGGTCTTTCCGGCACCGTTCGGGCCGAGCAGGCCCATCACGGTCCCGGTCGGCACCGTGAGATCGAGATCGTCGAGAGCGAGGACCTCGCCGAAGCGTTTCGTGAGGCCCCGAGCCTCGATGGCGGGACCGTCCGGGGGTGGAGTCATGCCGTCGACGCTAGAGATCTCTGCGGACAGGATCTGTCCTCGTTGCGAGGAAAGATGTCGGTGTGACGATTCTCGGTCCCGACGACTCCACCGATCCCGTCGGGCGGGTCCTCCACCTCCTTGCGCTCCTGCAGACGGCACGTCGACGGACGAGCAACGAACTGGCCGACGAACTCGGCGTCACGACGCGCACCGTGCGGCGCGACATCGACCGTCTCCGACTGCTCGGGTATCCGGTCGACTCCGAGCCGGGTCGGGACGGCGGCTACCGGCTCGGCGTGGGAGGTCATCTGCCACCGCTGATGCTCGACGACGACGAGGCGGTGGCCATCGCCGTCGGGCTGTGGTCGGCCACCACGGCGCCGGTCAGCGGGATCGCCGACACGTCGGTGCGAGCGCTGTCGAAGCTCCAGGCGCTCCTCCCCGATCGTCTCCGACGCCGACTGTCGTCGCTGACCGACACCGTCTCGACCTACCGCTGGCACGATCATGAGTGCACCACCGACATCGACGTGCTGGCCGGGGTGGCGGCCAGCTGTCGCGACCACGAGGAGGTCCGCTTCCGGTACGTCGACAAGTCGGCCAACGCATCAGATCGGCTCGTGGAGCCGCATCGCCTGGTCGCGATCGACGCGCGGTGGTACCTCCTCGCCTGGGACCTGCGTCGATCCGACTGGCGCACCTTCCGCGTCGACCGGATCAGCGATGTGCTGGCGACCGGCGCACGCTTCAGCCCACGGCCGGTCCCGGGTGGCGACCCGGCGGCCTACGTGGCGGGCCGGCTCGGCGCGGCGACCGAGTCGACGGCGACCGTGACCGTGTCGGTCTCGATCGAGGAGCTCCACGCGTGGGCGCCGTGGTACGCCGACCGCGTCGCGGACTCCACGCCGACGTCGGTGACCCTCCACCTCACGTCGTCGGACCCGACCGTGATCGCGGCGCACATCGCCGAGTTGGCGACGGTCGCCGAGGTGGACCTCGGTGAGGACGTCGACTCCGACGTGATCGAGATCGTCCGCCGATCGGCGGAACGTCTGGCGGCGATCTGAGCGTCGCGACGAACCGGACACACGGTGTCAGACACCGCGTGTCCGTGAGTCAGTCGAGGGTCTCGCACCACTCCTTGTAGCGGTCTTCCTGACCCGTGACGGTGCGCATGTAGGTCTCGGCGATCGCCATCGTCATCGGTCCGGGGCACGGCAGTTCACGGTCGTCGACCGAGTTGACCGAGCTGACCTCGGCGGCCGTGCCACACACGAACGCCTCCTCGGCGACGTAGAGGTCGGACCGAGCGATGTTGTCGACCGCCACCTCGAACCCGAGGTCGCGGGCGATGGTCATGACCGTGCTCTGGGTGATGCCCTCGAGCGCACCCGCCGACAGCGGCGGCGTGAGGAGCTTGCCGTGGCGAGCCACGAAGATGTTCTCTCCCGAGCACTCGGCGACGAGTCCGTTCGAGGCGAGCATGATCGCCTCGTCGTAGCCGGCCTTGAGCGCCTCGACCTTGGCGAGCGACGAGTTGACGTAGTTGCCGGTCGTCTTGGCAGCGGGCGGCATGATGTTGTGGTCGTGACGCGTCCACGACGAGATCTTCATCCGCACACCCTTGGTGACCGCGTCGTCGCCGAGGTAGGCGCCCCACGGCCAGCAGGCGATCGACACGTCGACCGAGCACGGCAGCGTGTTGAGACCCATCTCGCCGTAGCCGAGGAACGCGATCGGACGGATGTAACAGGACGACAGACCCGTGGCGGCGACGGTCTCCTTCGTGGCGGCGATGAGTTCCTCGGGTGTGTACGGGATCTCGTAGCCGAGGATCTTCGCCGAGTTGAAGAGCCGCTCGATGTGCTCGGTGAGGCGGAAGATCGCCGGGCCCTGATCGGTCTCGTAGGCCCGGATGCCCTCGAACACCCCGCTGCCGTAATGGAGCCCGTGGGTGAGCACGTGGACCTGCGCCTGGTCCCACGGGACCAGCTCGCCGTTCATCCAGATTTTCTCGGTGGGGGTGATGGGCATGTTCTCAGTTTCCCACGCGCGAGGCGATCGAGTCACCGACGGCGGTGGTGCTCCCGGTGACAGGATCCACGCACGCTGCACGGATCCGCTCGGCCGCATCGTCCTCGCCCAGGAAGTCGAGCATGAGCGCTGCCGAGAGAATCGCCGCGGTGGGGTCGGCGGTGTTCGTGCCGACGATGTCGGGAGCCGATCCGTGCACCGGCTCGAACATCGACGGACCGGTGCGGTCGGGGTTGAGGTTGGCGCTGCTCGCCAGACCGATGCCGCCCGACACGGCTCCGCCGAGGTCGGTGAGGATGTCGCCGAAGAGGTTGTCGGTCACGATCACGTCGTATCGGTGGGGGTCCTGCACGAAGTAGATGCACGCCGCGTCGACGTGGTTGTAGGCGGTGGCGACGCTCGGATACTCGCCCGCGACCTCGTCGAACGTGCGCTGCCACAGGTCACCCGCGAAGGTGAGCACGTTGGTTTTGTGCACGAGCGTCAGATGCTTCGCCGGACGGCTCGCTGCGAGCTCGAACGCGTACCGGACGCATCGCTCGACGCCCTTTCGGGTGTTGACCGATCCCTGCGTGGCGACCTCGTGAGAGGTCCCGGCGCGGAGCACACCGCCCTCACCGACGTACGGGCCTTCGGTGTTCTCCCGGATCACGACGAAGTCGTGCGGTTCGGTCCCGCCCGGCGCCGTGCCGACGAACGGTCGTTGGTTGACATAGAGATCGAGGTCGAACCGCATCTTGAGGAGCAGGCCGCGCTCGATCACGCCCGGCGGCACCGCGGGTGTGCCGACGGCCCCGAGGAGGATCGCGTCGAACGCCCGGAGTTCGTCGAGGGTCTCGTCGGAGAGGATCTCGCCGTCGCGCAGGTACCGAGCGCCACCGAGATCGAACTCGGTGGTGTCCAGCTCGACCCCCGCCGCCGTCACCACTTTGATCGCCTCGGAGATGACCTCCGGCCCGATCCCGTCGCCGCCGACCACTGCAATCCGATGCGCCATACGGCGAGCGATCCTACGACGCACCCGACGACTCGCTCCCGCCCCGCCACTTCGTTCTCGTGTACGTGTGACACACCTGTCGTGTCACACGTACACGAGACCGCCGACCGACGGTCACAGGCCGGTCGATACCCTGTGCAGGTGCGGCGTGGGCCTGGCAGTGCGAGGACACTCGTCGCCCTGGCAGCGAGCGCGGTGGTGGTCGTCGCCTGCGGGAGCAACGATCCGGAGCAGGCCGGGCGCACCGAGGAGCCGTCGACGACGTCGATCACGGCCGCCGGTGATCCCGCCGCCGCGACCGCCACGACGACCACCACCAAGTCGCCGGCTGCGCCGGCCGACCTCCCGTCGACGAGCGCGCCGCCAACCGAGATCGACCTCACCGAGGTGTCGGGCACCCCGGTGGCCGACGTCGTCGACATCGAGATCGACGACTGGGTGATGCCGACGTGGCTTCCCGAGGGTGTCGTGCCGTACACCGCGTTCCTCGCCGGCACCGACTTCGGACGGATCACGTCGCTTGGTCCGTACGACGGTTTCGATCCGACGCTGCGCATCTGGCTCGACGGCGACACCGACTCGACGCCCGAACCGAACACCGAGATCGACGGGCTCCCGTGGTACACGAACGTCGACGATGAGTTCGCGTACGCGTTCCGCCACCTGCAGGCGATCACGGTGTACGTCCGGGGCGAGCATCTCGACGCCGGCGACCTGCGACGGGTGATCGACGGGCTCGTCGTCGTCTCGCCGGCCGATCTCCCGATCGAGGTCGCCGGGTCGCAGGCGACCCATCACACGGTCTTCGAGAGCGACGGGGTGTCGCTGTCGGTCGCCGGCGGAACGAACGGCTGGTACTCGACGTCGGTGACGACGTCGACCTCGGGCGGCGGGACCGGAGCTCCCGGTCGCTTCTTCCCGTGGAACGTCGTGCAGGTCGCCGGAGCAGGAGGTGGCTCGGGCGACGACAGGGAGTTCGCGACCGAAGCGACCGGGTTCGCCCGCGACGGGGTCGCCACCGTCGAGGTGCTCTGGGCCGACGGGGAGACCTCGGTCGTCGCACCGACCGACTCGAGCGGCCGGTACGCCGACCGGTTCTGGGCGCTCACCCGCACGGTGGCGAAGGACTCGCCCGTCCTCTCGTCGCTCGACCCAATCGTCGAGCTCCGTGCGTTCGACGACTCGGGCGCCGAGGTCGGGAGGTGGACGCCCGAGTCGGACGAGCAACCGATGGAACGGATTCCGATCGAGCCGCCGACCGCGTTCCGGTCGACCAACGACCTCGTCGTCGAGCGACGGCTGCCGACGGACGACGAGCGCGACGGGCTGGACGACGAGGGTGACGAGGACGCCTCTCCTCTCGCGTGCGATCGGTCGGAGGTGGGAGTTGCGACGTCGGACTATGGACCGATCGGTCCCGACGACCCAAAGGGGCGCACGAGCGACGACGCACTCCGTGATGCCATCGCCGATATCGGACGGGACCTGACCGGCACCGTCGAACTCGCCGTCGATCTCGACTCGGGTTGGACCGAGTGGTGGTTCGGCCCGGGAGACTCGACGTTCGTGTGGACGGTGGACGAACCCCTGATCCTCGTCGACGTCGGCGGCGACCCTGACCTGGGCGTCTGGCGCAACTTCTCGCACGCATTCTGCGTGTCCATCTACCAGGAGCGCTGAACACGTGACCGTGCGACTCGTCGTCAGCGATCTCGACGGGACACTGCTCGGCGCGGACGGACAGCTGTCACGAGCGACCGTCGAGGCCGTCCGCGAGGTGCGAGCCGCCGGAATCACGTTCGTCGCCGCCACGGGGCGGGCGCCGCTCTCGGCGATGGAGCGTGTCGGCGGCCGCGGCCTGCTCGACGCCCTCGTCTGCTCGAACGGCTCGATCGTCCACGATCCCGAGACCGACAGGAACGTCCGACGGCGCACGATCGATCCCGGCCACGTCGCCGACGTCATCGCGTCGCTCGACGCTGCACTCGACGACCTGTCCTTCGCGTGGGAGTTGCCCGATCGCTACGGCTGGGACGACGCGTTCCACTCGATCGCGACCGAGCACGACGACATGTTCATGTACGAGCCCGGCGAACGACCGAACGGCGCCGACCGCATCACGAAGCTCCTCGTGTCCCACCCCGAGATCATCCGCACCGATCTGCGTGACGCGCTCCTGCCCCACCTCCCCCATCCGCTGTCGGTCGGCTGCTCCGGCGTCACCTTCGTCGAACTCACCGGTCACGACGTGAACAAGGCGACGACCATCGCCCAGCTCGCGTCGGAGCTCGGGGTCACGGCCGACGAGACGATCGCGTTCGGCGACAATGCGAACGATCTGGAGATGCTCGCGTGGGCCGGGACGGGCATCGCGATGGGCAACGCACACGACGAGACGAAAGCCGCCGCCGACGAGGTGATCGGGCACCACGCCGACGACGCTGTGGCCGACTACCTGCTCGAACTCGTCTCGAGGTAGTTCGCTGCGACGCCGGCGATGTCGAGGTCGCCTCGACCTGCGGCGACCGCAGCAGCGAATGCCTCGTGCGCAGCGGTCGCCAGTGGAAGCTCCGACTCGAGCGACCGACCGACCGCACCGAGGTATCGGAGGTCCTTCTCGACGAGGGACACCGGGAAGTTCGGCGCGAAGTCGCGCGTCTCGACGAGGCCGAGGATCCGCTGCAGCCCGGGAGCGGTGATCGGCAGGCCGACGAGCACCTCGTACGCCTCGCTCGCGTCGACGTCGCTGCGTTCGAGCAGCGCGGCGACCTCCGAGAACAGCGCGACCTGCGCGGCGAACAGACCGTTGATCGCGAGCTTCATGGTCGCGGCGGTCCCGACCGCACCCAGATGACGGATCGCGCCGGAGTACGCCTCGATCACGGGTCGCGCCCGCTCGAGGACCGCTGGGTCACCTCCCACGAGTGAGACGAGCGCGCCGGCGTCGGCCTGTGGCCGGGATCCGACGACCGGCGCCTCGAGCAGGTCGACGCCCACCGCGGCGGCGGACTCGGCGAGCGACCGTGCAGCGGCCGGTGTGACGGTCGAGGCGTCGATCGCGACGCAACCGTGCGGGAGAGCCGAGAGCACTGCTTCCCCCTCGTCGAGCCACAGGCTTCGGCTCGCCTCGTCGTCGGTGACCATCACGATCACGACGTCCGCTCCGCCCACGGCAACGC
>JBCCTP010000049.1:0-15115 GCA_039198505.1 Actinomycetota bacterium
GTCGCGGGTAGCGGACGAGTCCGTTCGACGAGTCGTTCCCCTTGCAGACGGCAACACCGTTGCCGTGCTGCCGTCCGCGGGCCTCTTCGGTGCCAACGCTTCAGGCAAGACGAACCTGCTGCGCGCTCTCAACGATCTCCGCACGTTGGTGCTTCAGTCGTTCCGGCTCGGCTCAACTGCGTCCGGCGTACCCCGGCGACCGTTCTTGCTCGAGGAGGGTTTGAAGCGGGCTCCGTCATCCTTCCAGGTCGAGATGGTGCTCGACGGGGTTCGATGGCTGTACGGCGTCGAGATCGATGATGAGTGTGTGCTTGAGGAGTACGCCACGCACTACCCCAAGGGCAGGCCAGCAGTCGTCTTCGATCGCCGCCGTGACGAAGTCAAGTACGGCGCCGTGCTCAAGCGATACCAGGCAGCGTTTGGGCCGCTGCTCCGTCCGAACGCTCTGCTTCTCTCCGTTGCGGGTGCCGCTGCCGAGAATCCCCTCTCACCGCTGTTCGAGTGGTTCACTCGCAACCTCCTGCTCGCCGATACGAAGACGCGAGAAGCGCGTCGGTCCGTGACGGCGCATCTCCTTGACGAACCGGAACACCGGTCCCGGGTGCTTGGCCTTCTGAAAGCCGCAGACCTGGGGATCTCAGGGATGGAGCGGGTGACGCCCGACCCAGAGTTCGTTGAACGGCTCTCGCGGGCGGTTCGAGTTCTGAGTGGATCGACCGACTTCGACAGCGAGATCACCGAGTCGGAGCGCGTGGCGGTCGAAGACGGGCTGCGAATGATCCATGACGGCCCGGAGGGCCCGATCGCGTTTGACGACGATGACGAATCACTCGGGACACGAGTTTGGTCGGGTCTGATTGGCCCCATCATCCAAGTTCTCGACGGTGGACACGTCTTGCTTGCGGATGAGCTCGACGCCAGCCTGCATCCGTACCTCGTGCGTTCCTTGATCAAGCTGTTTCAGCGGCCGGACACGAACCCGAAGGGCGCGCAGCTGATCTTCAACGCGCACGACGTTTCTGTGCTGGGCGATAGTGCCCCGGAGCAGATCCTTGGACGAGACCAGATCTGGTTCACGGAGAAGGAAGCAGGAGGAGCGACTACCTTGACGCCGCTAACGGACTTCAGAGTGCGGAAGGACGAAGCGCTCGAGCGTCGCTATCTGCAGGGTCGGTTCGGAGGCGTGCCGGTCCTGTCGGATGCCGAGTTTGAAGCAGCGCTCGAGCACCGTGCGGTTCCGAGCTGATGAGACGTCAACCTGGCGGCCGTCCCACACGACGGCGACCCACAAGGGCGACACTGCCGATCGTTGCCATCATCGCAGAGGGCGAGGTCACCGAGGCGCAGTACTTCACGCAGTTCCACAGGGCGCTGCGCGCTCGGCTCGCCGTGGATCTCCGCAACGAGGGTCGAGGCTGTGACCCGCTAACGATCGTCCGCGAGGCAAGGCGGCTGCTGGTGGCGAACGAGAAGAATCATCGACGTGGGCGAGGCAGAGACTTCGATGAGCTTTGGTGCGTCTTCGACGTCGATGAGCACGAGACTCTCGACGAGGCGTCCGTATTCGCTCGCGACCATGGCGTCAACGTTGCCGTCTCGAACCCCTGTTTCGAGATCTGGTTGTGGTGGCACCATGGCGAGCAGACCGCCCACATCGAACGCCATGGCATCCAACGGAGATGCCGCGAGGCCGGATTGATCCGCGGCAAGGAACTGGTCGAAGACTTCGTGCCCGCTCACCCTCAGGCTGCACGTCGCGCTAGCGAGATGGATAGACGGCACAGCAGCGCTGGCTCCCCGCTCGGCTCGAACCCCAGCAGCGGCATGCCGGAACTGATGAGTCGCCTCTTCGCCCTAGCGCTTCCAGGGAAATAGTTGGTCCGTCCGCGCCGCAGTTGCCGTCACTCAGTGAACCCTCGTCCGCAGCAAACCCGCCGACGATGCGGTCCCGAGTCGAAGAGCGCTCGCGGCCCCACGTTGGACCTGGGGCCTGGTAGGTCTCGTAGTCAACGAGTTCTCGTCTGGTTCGCCTCTGACCGGCGCCGCTGACCGCCGTCACGACGCGTCGCGCTGCTGGATGAACACGCCGACGACCATCGCCACGAACGTCACGAGGTACACCTGACCGATCACCGCCTCGCCGGTGGCGGCGAGTCGGGCCACCGGCTCGACGGGCGAGAGGTCGCCGTAGCCGAGCGTCGTGATCGTCACGAGGCTGAAGTACATGAACTCGTGTGAGCGAGTGCCGGCCTCTCCGAAGAACCCGTCGTCGAGGAAGGCGTCGATCGAGAAGAACACGTAGCACGCGGCGATCGCGATGAGGAGGTAGGCCGACACGGCTCCGGCGAGTGTCTGCACCGTGACGCGTCGGTGCTGCAACAGGCGATGGACCACAGCGAACGGCGAGATCAGTGCGATGAGGACCCACGCGATTGAGGGTCGGGTGCCCTGTGCCGTCGCCAGGTCGCGTTCGCTCGCCAGTTCGACGACCAAGGCGATGACGGTGGCGACGGCGGCGATGATCACCACGACCTCGGCGACTCGACGCCACCGTCGCACCACGCCGGCCGCTCGGAACGCGAGCACCAGGGTGGCACCGGTCGTGACCGACAGCACCAGGGATGCCATCCCGCGGACGACGTCGTCGGAGATGGCCTCGAGGTCGATCAGCGACAGCGTCCCGACGCTGATGACGGTGAGGAACAACAGGGCGCCGAATCGATCGAGGCTCGACGAGGTGTCATCGAAGAATCGACGCTCGACGCGTTCTCCGAGTGCGCGTCTGTCGTCGTCTCTCACCACCGCTCCGGAACGTAGTGCCGCAGCCGTCGCCGATCGTGTTCGCCCCGGCGGTGCACCTTCGACCCACCGAGGATGGCGTCCTACCCTCCGGCGATGAGTTCTCCGAAGATCGCCCTGTTCGGCATCAACATCATCTCCGACCCCGACCTCATGCTTCGGGTCGCTCGACGGGCCGAGGAACTCGGCTACGACTCGGTCTGGACCGGCGAGCACATCGTGCTCCCCGACCCTCAGGAACCGCCATCGCCGGCACCCCCGCAGTTGCCGATGGTCGACACGGTGGCGACGTTGTCGTACCTCGCCGCGGCGACGACCACGATCGGGCTCGGCACCGGCATCGTGATCCTTCCGCAGCGCCGCCCCGCCGTCCTGGCGAAGAGCTTGGCGTCGCTCGATCACCTGTCGGGCGGGCGGCTGCTGTTCGGGCTCGGGGTGGGGTACATCCCCCGCGAGTTCGCCGCCTGTGACACGCCGATGGAGCGGCGAGGGGATCGGAGCGATGCCTATCTCGACGCGATGCGGGCGCTGTGGACCGGCGATGCGGTGACCATCAGCAACGAGTTCGTCGAGTTCGACCGGGTCACGGCCAACCCGAAGCCGGCGCAGTCCGACGTCCACACCGTCGTGGGCGGGCACAGTCGCCGTGCGGCGGTTCGCGCGGTCACGAAGGCGCACGGCTGGTTCGGATACCTCCGCGACCTCGACACGACACGCGCCGATATCGAGGTCCTGCGCTCGGTGGCCGGCGAGGTCGAGCGTCCCGAGCACCTCGGCGAGATCGAGGTCAGCATCACCCCGCCGTTCACTCCGTCGGCCGACGACCTCGCGGCCTATGCCGAGGTGGGCGTCGATCGCCTGATCCTCGCGTTGCCCTTCGGCCGCGGCGACGACGCGATCCTCGAGTTCGTCGAGGCGAACGCCCCTCGTTGACGGAGGTTCGGGCTGGTCGCGACCGCCCGAACGCCGACTGGCGCCGCCTGGAGGCACGAGCGACGACGACCTCAGACGAGGTGGCGTCCGCCGTCGACCACCAGGCGCTGACCGGTGACGAACCCGGCGTCCGGCGACGCGAAGAAGGCCACGGCGGCAGCGACATCGTCGACCTCGCCGAGACGGCCGACCGGCACGGTCCGGCGGTAGGCCTCGCGGTCGTCGGCCGAGACGTCGTCGTGTCGGGTGACGGGCACAAAGCCCGGCGCGACCGAGTTGACGGTGATCCCGTCGGGAGCGAGTTCGACCGCCGCCGATCGCATCAGACCCACCTGGGCCGCTTTCGCCGTCACGTAGGCGGTGCGATGTCCGGGCACCTTGGTCGACACCTCGCTGTCGATGTGCACGATCCGACCCCACCTGCGCGCCGCCATCGCCGGCACCACCGCGTGCGTCATGACGAGTGGACTGCGGACGAAGAACTCCAACTCGTCGGCGACGTCGGGCCACTGCGTGTCGGCGAACGCACGGTTCGGCTGTGGGCCGGTGGCGTTGAGGACCGCGACGCCGACGGGCGCGACCCGACTCTCCACGTCGCCCACCAGATCGGTGACGGCGCCGGCATCCGTGGCGTCGGCGACTCCCGACACGGCGGCGCCGCCGAACCCGTCGATCGATGCGACGACCCGATCGGCCGCCGCAGCGTCGATGTCGTTGACCACGACCGTCCAACCGTCGGCGGCGAGCCGGGAGCAGATCGCTGCGCCGAGGCCGCCGCCTCCGCCGGTCACGATCGCAGCGAGACCCGAGATGTCGACGTTCCCGATCATTGCGTCACGCGGCTCCGGCTCGTCGGCGCCGTTCCAGTTCGGCCCACTGGAGGAGCAGCACCGTCTTGCCGTCGGCGATCCGTCCCGAGTCGACCCCGGCCAGCGCATCGTCGAGAGTCAACTCGAGCACGTCGATCTGCTCACCTTCCTCGGCGACGCCACCGCCACGCGAGATGCGGTCGTCGGCGGTGTACTCGGCCACGAAGAACGCCACTCGCTCGGTGACCGACCCCGGACTCATGAAGAGCTCGAAGAGCGGGACGACCGACCGCACGCGGTACCCGGTCTCCTCCTCGGCCTCGCGTCGCACGGCGGTCTCGGCGTCATCGGAGTCGAGGAGTCCGGCAGCCGCTTCGATCAACATGCCATCGGGATGGCCGTTGACGTAGGCGGGCATCCGGAACTGACGAGTGAGCACCACCGTCTCCTGCTCCCAGTCGACGAGCAGGACCGTGGCACCGTTGCCACGGTCGTAGGCCTCACGCTGCTGGCGACTCCACCGTCCGGTGTGATCGCGGTGGTCGAAGTCGACGCGACGCAACGTGTACCACGAGTCCGACAGCACCTCGACGTGGGTGATCCGCACGTCGGGATTCGTGGTCGGCCAGCCGTCGGACATCGCAAGGACCCTACGGCCCTGTGCACGTTTGAACAACTGATCATGCAGTATCGTGCAGAAACGTGAAGGCTGACACCGAGTCTCCGGAGCTGGTCGCGGACCGTCACGAGTGGCTGCTCGCCCGCCTGACCGAGCGTCGGCGCGTCACCACGAACGACGCAGCAGCCGACCTCGGCGTCTCGGTCGACACGGTCCGCCGCGATCTGCGGCTGCTCCACGACCGCGGACTCGTCCGGCGGGTGCACGGTGGTGCGGTCCCGGTCTCGCCGTTGTCGTCGTCGTTCGCCGGTCGCGCACTGGACGACTCACCGGAGCGGACGCATCTCGCCGCAGCGATCCTCGACCGGCTGCGACCGTGACAGGTGGTCGGCCTCGATGCGGGGACCACCACCGCCGAGGTCGCGGCCCAGATCCCCCGGTCGCTCGAGATCACGATCGTCACCAACGGTCCGGCGGTCGCGATCGCTCTCGCGGATCATCCGCACGCGTCGGTCGTGCTCCTCGGCGGCGACGTCGACCTGCGGTGGATGGCGTGCACGGGCCCATCGACCGTCGAGGGGATCGGGCGTCATCATCTCGACCTCGCCGTGGTCGGTGTGTGCGCGATCGATGTCGATGCAGGTGCGACGACCCGCTCGCGCCACGAGCTCCACACCAAGCGAGCGTGGATCGCCGCAGCCGCCGAGACGCTGGTGCCGGTCGAGTCGACCAAGCTCGGGGCGGTCGCTCCCTTTCGCATCGCCGACGCATCCGACGTCGGACTGATGATCTCGGAGTCGGCGACCGCACCGGAGGTGATCGATGCATGGCGTGCGGCAGGGCTCGACGTCTCCATCACCTGATCGAGACGCCGTCGCTCGGGCGACCCGTTCTCAGTCGGCGAGGATCTTCGCTGCGGCTCGTGCGAGTGAGCTGAGGCGTCGACGGTAGGTCGCCGGCGTGGGCTGGTCTCCCTTGAAGCCGGCGGGCGACAAGGTGAGCAGCTCGTACGCGTCGACCCGCGTTCGGCGATCGGCGTCGGTGTGGCGGCGGAGATGGAGTTCGAGGCCACGATGTGCTCGATCGAGTGCCGCGGCGGCCACGTCGGAGGCGAACTCGTGGCGAGCCTCCATCAGCTCCGCGCCGAAGTCGGTGTCGGAGAGGGACGCGTATCCGTCTCCCGAGAGGCGCTGCAGGTAGGCGTCGAGCTGCTCCTCCAGACCGTCGGCCTCGTCGAGAGCGGCGAGTGCTGCGTCGGTCGCCTCCTCGAGGAGGAGGCCGAACCCGGCGCGGAACAGGTCGGCTCGATCGTCGAAGTACTGGTAGAGCGCCGGACGTGACACTCCGGCTGCATCCGCAAGCAGGGCCATCGACGTGCGCCGGTACCCGTGAGCGGCGAACACGGGGATCGCTGCGCGCACGATCGCGTCGACCCGTTCGTCGCGGGGCGATGGTGTCGACGACTCGACGGCCACGAACCGGAGCTTGACACATCGACACCAAAATGTCAGTCTGCTGGGCGCCTGACATTTCGAGAAGAGAATGTCAGAGCACGAAACTCACGCCGACGCCATCGGGCGATCGGCCCGGATCAGGAGGTTCTCCATGTCTCGATCGATCGATGGACGCACGGTGTGCGTCACCGGAGCGTCCAGCGGAATGGGGCGCTCCATCGCCGAGCATCTCGGCTCGCTCGGCGCCCACGTGTTCCTCGCCGGGCGGACGGCTCCGCCGATGGAGGAGTCGGCCGAGACGATCCGATCGGCGGGTGGTCAGGCGGACACCGCCGTGTTCGACGTCACCGACTCCGCCGCTCTGTCGGCCTGGATCGCCGGTGCTGCCGAGTCCACCGGACGACTCGACGTGATGGTGAACAACGCCGGTTTCGGCGACGTCGGGTCGACCATCGCCGACGGCGACCCCGACAGCTGGCGGTCGATGCTCGAGGTGAACGTGCTCGCCCTGGCGGTGGGGAGTCAGGCCGCGATCCGGGCGATGCGATCGACCGGCTCGGAGGGCAACATCATCAACATCTCGTCGACGGCGTCGATCCGGCGCGAGTCGGGTGTGTACGGAGCGACCAAGCACGCCGTGAACTGCATCAACGGAACACTTCGCCAGGAGCTGGAGGACGACCCGATCCGGGTCACCGCGATCCTCCCCGGGGCGTTCGCCACGAACTTCACCCGCAGCGTCGACCGTGAACTCGTGAGCGGCCTGGCCGCGATGGCCGGGATCGACGTGCCCGAGTTCGACGAGGACGGCAAGCTTCCGCAGGACCAGATCGACGCCATGCAGGCGGCGATGACCACCACGATCGGCGACGTCTCGCACATCTCGCGTGCGGTCGAGTTCGTGATCTCCCAGCCGATCGAGCTCAACATCGAAGAACTGATCATCCGGCCACAGAAGAGCCTGTTCTGATCGTCGATCCGGCGGCGGCGTCGGCGGTGGGGAGATCCCCCGTGATCCAGAGGCTCACGAACCGCTCGGTCCACGACTGGATCTCCGCGTCGTGGCGGCGAGCGTCGCGAACCTGATCGTCGAGACACTGAGCGCCGGGTCGACCGCGATAGCGATCGGCGTCACGCCACCACCACGGGACGTCGATCTCGCGGCAGTCGGGGTGGAACTGCACGCCGACCGCGTGTGGACCGAGCCGGAACGCCTGGATGTCGAACGACTCGCTCGTCGCCAAGAGTTCGGCGCCGTCGGGGATCTCGTCGACCTGCTCCTCGTGCATCGAGTAGACGGACGTCAGCCCGTCGAGGACACTGCGCCCAGCCCCGGTGATCTCGATCGTGTGAAACCCGAACTCGACCGCTCGGTCGGTTCGACCAACGGACGTGCGTCCGAACGCCGCTGCGAGGATCTGCGATCCGAGACACATGCCGAGGTACGGGAGCTCGGAGTCGACGGCCCGCCGCGCCCACGCGATCTCTTCGGCGAGGAACGGATGACGGTCGGCCTCGTAGACGGCGACCGGTCCGCCGCCCACGACGATGGCGTCCACCTGCTCGAGGTCGGGGAGCGGATCGCCGGCCGCAGGGCAGGAGAACTCGACGCAGTGACCGTCGGCTCGAAGGACGTCGGCGATGCGCGAGTCCGTCCACTCGGGCCGGTGGATCACGTATCCGACCGTGGCGGACACTGCGTCACGAACCGCCGGCCACGGCGGCGATGGAGTCGGCGGTCACGTCGACGATCCGGTCGATGTCGGTGTCATCGATCACGAACGGAGGTGCGTAGAGCAGTCCGTCGTTGACGGTGGGGCCCGAGCCGGCCGGATAGATCCACACGTCGCGTTCGAGCGCCGCGGCGACGACCGAGGCCGATGGCATCCCGTCGAGCTCCACGCCGATCATCGCTCCGAGGCCCCGCACCTCGACCACGTGCGGCGAATCGTCGAGTGCGGCGGTGAGGCCGCGACGGAGTCGATCGCCGACCTCGACCGCACGCTCGACGAGCCCCTCCCGTTCGAGGATGTCGAGCACGACCAGCGCCCCGGCGAGCGAGGCGTCGTGCCCGGAGAACGTGAAGAACATGACGTTGTTCCCCGCCTCGGCGATCGGGTCGAGCACGTCGTTCGTGGCGGTCACCAGCGACAGCGGCACGTAGCCGCCGCCGATCCCCTTCGCCGACACGATCACGTCGGGTGACCAGTCGTCGTGTTCGTGTCCCCACCGCCCTCCGGTGCGACCGAACCCGGTCATCACCTCGTCGGCGATCATCAGAACGCCGTAGTGGCGGCACACCTCGGCGACGGAGGCCCAGTAGTCGGGCGGAGCGACGAGTGCGGCCCCCGACGCACCGATCACCGGTTCGGCGATGAACGCCGCGACGGTGTCGGGTCCGGCCGCCTCGATGGCGCCGGCGAGCGCGTCGGCGTCGTCCCAGGGAACCCGCGGGTACTCGGCCAGCAACGGCTCGAGCCCGGCGCGACGCTGCTCGTGACCACCGATCGCGAGGGTGGCGAGGGTCGCTCCGTGATAGCTGGGGACCCGTCCGATGACCTTGTGTCGACGCTCGTCGCCGCGGCTCAGGTGGTGCATCCGGACCACCCGGAGCGCGGTGTCGTTCGCCTCGCTTCCACCACCGGCGAACGCGACCTTCTCGAACCCGTCCGGGAGCCATCGATCGACGAGCAGATCGGCCAGTCGCACGCGATGTGGCGTCGCCCAGATCGGGACCACGTAGTCGAGGTCCTTCATGGCGGCGGCCACCGCATCGGCCACCTCGTGTCGACCGTGCCCGATGTTGTTCACGACCGCCCCGCCGGCGGCGTCGATGATGCGACGACCGTCGTCGGTGAAGAGTGCAGCTCCCTCACCTCGGACGATCGTGGGCGGAGTCGCCGGCTGCGCCGTGAGCGAGTACCGCTCGGCCGTGGGGGTCCGTGCGAGCGCACTGCGGGTCGTCATCGCCCGATGCTACGACGCCTGCGACCCGTCCCGAGTCTGGGTTCTGGCCGGACGGCTGACGACGAGGTACACACCGATCACGACGAGGACGCCTCCCGCGAACTCGGTGGTTCCCAACACCTCGTCGCGCAGCAGCCACGCGAACAGCACGCCGAACACGGGGATCAGGTACGCGCTCGCAGCCGCCTGCGTGGGAGACGCTCGCTGCGTCACGTAGGCCATCAGTGCGAACGTCACCGCGTTGGCCGGGATCGCTGCGTACAGCACGGCGCCGACCAGTCGGCCGGTCACCTCGGTGTCGGCGGTGCCCTCGACGATCAGCGCCGTCGGGATCAGCACCGCGGCCGACATGTAGAGCTGCACGCCGACGATCACGATCGGCGACAGATGGCTGAAGTCCTTCCAGCGCATGAACACCGTTCCGAAGGCCCAGGCGATCGCCGACAGCACGAGCAGCCCGATGCCGACCGCCGCTGCGTCCCCCGACAGCGACGGCGACGCGAGCACGGCCGTGCCGGCGAATCCGACCACCAGGCCGGCCGCGGCTGCGCCGCTCATCCGGGTCCGGAGCAGGCCGAACGACAAGAGAGCGGTGAACAGCGGCATCGTGCTCGAGATCAACGACCCGACCCCGGCGGGGACGCGGTCGATGCCGAGGATCAGGAACGCGCTCGACACCGTCGTGATGCTGAACGACACGACCAAGATCTTGGCCAGGTCGCGTGCCGTCGTCGGGAGCCGCTCGCCTCGGATCACCGCGAAGGAGAGCAGCGCCGTCCCGCCGATGACCGTCCGCATCCCGGCGAGCAGGAGAGGCGTGGTGTCGTCGAGGGCGAACTTGATGATCGTGAAGTTGAGGCCGATCAACGCGGCGATCAGTCCGACGAGCAGGAGCACGCTGGTCGACCGCAGCGCCGCCGGAGGCGGTGTCGACGATCCGTGGCCCACCTGCGGATGATGGCGTGCGGGGGCGGGTCGATCGGCATCATCGGAGATCGGCGGGCGGCGATCGCTCTCTCACCGGTCTCTGGCCGGCGGCGTGCAGACTTCCGACATGACGTCCGTTCCGCCTCCTGGCGGCGACCACGGCCCCCCGTCCCGATCGACCCGTCGCGGCTTCCTGATCGGCGCCTCGACGTTGGTCGCCGCTGCCTGCACTTCCTCCGACCAGTCCGAGTCGACCGCGTCGACGGACTCGCCGACCACCACCGAGTCGTCGACCACCACCGACTCGCCGACCACCACCGAGTCGCCCACCACCAGCGAGTTGCCGACCACCGACCAGCCGACGACCGCCGACACCGGGTCAGCTGTTCCCCTCCTCACCCCGGCGATGTTCGACGGGCTGGCGATCTGCGCCGCCACGGCGCCCGCAGGGGAGGGCCCGTTCCCCTCGCCGGAACTGCTCGATCGCCGCGACATCGCAGAGGGGTACGCGGGTCACCCGCTGCGACTCGGTGTGCGCGTCGTCGACGAGTCGTGCGCGCCGGTGCCCGGAGCGCAGGTCGACATCTGGCACACCGACGCGAGTGGCGACTACTCCGCGTTCACCGACAACGGGGACGGCAAGGACGAAGGTGAGGGAACCACGTTCTGCCGCGGCGTCCAGACAGCGGACGACAACGGGATCCTCGAGTTCCAGACGATCTTCCCGGGGTGGTATCCGGGGCGGACCGTGCACATCCACGCCACGGTGCGGGTCCCCGACGGGCGGGTGCTCACCACCCAGCTCTACTTCGACGAGGCCATCACCGCCGAGATCTTCGAGACCGGCGAGTACACACAGTTCGGCCAACCCGACACCACGTGGGCGACCGACGGGTTGATCGGCGACCCGACCACCGACGGCACGGGCGTCGCCCTCGAGTCGAGCGAGACGTGGAACGGCCCGGGAACCCTCGGACTCATCAACCTCGGCGTGGGATCCTGATCCGTCCCGGTCGCTCCCGATCGCTCACGGGCGGCCCGGAGCCACGCCGCGCGACTCTCGGAGCGCGCGAGGACTTCGCGAGTCTGAGGCGATGAGCGCCGAGCTGACGATCCAGACGCCGACCGAGATGATCGACCTGACCGGGCGACGAGCGGTGGTGACCGGAGGTGCGAAGGGGATCGGGACGGCGATCGCCCGTCGGTTCATCGAGTCGGGTGCCGTCGTCACGATCGCCGACCTCGACCCGGCCGGCGCGGGCGTCGCTGACGAGATCGGGGCCGACTTCGTGGCGTGTGACGTCGCCGATGCCGATCAGTTGTCGGCAGCGCTCGAGAGCGCTGCCGGTCCGCAACGACTCGACATCTGTGTCAACAACGCGGGGATCTATCCGACGACCGGCCCGCTCACCGACGCCACGGATGACTTCGTCGCTCGGATGCTCGACGTCAACGTGCGAGCCCTCTTCAGCGCGACCCGCGAGGCGTCCCAGCGGATGAACGATGGCGGCGCGATCGTCAACCTGGCCTCCATCGCCGGGTTGCGCGCCGGCGCCAACATCTCCGCGTACTCGGCGTCGAAGGCGGCGGTGATGGCCCTCACCCGGGCCCACGCCCACGAGCTGGGCGGCCGGGGGATCCGCGTGAACGCGATCGCTCCGGGCGTCATCGACACGCCGGGGGTCCAGGACCAGATGGAACCGCTCCGCCAGAGTGGAGTCGACATCGACAAGCGCATGGCGGGCAATCCGCTCCGCGTCGCCGGGCACCCCGACCACATCGCGAGGGGAGCGCTGTTCCTCGTCTCCGATCTGTCGGCGTTCATCACCGGCCAGGTCCTCGTGATCGACGGCGGCTCGACGGCCTGACACGGCGTCCACGAGGAGAACGTCGGGAGTAAGGGGAGTGGTCATGGACGTGTTCGAAGCGATGGAGACCTGCCGAGCGATGCGCCACCTGCGGCCCGACCCGGTGCCCGACGAGATGATCGAGCGGATCGTGACCGCCGCGACGTGGGCGCCCAGCCCGGCCAACAGTCAGGGTCGCGACTTCATCGTGATCCGCGACCCGGAGAAGAAGGCGGCGATCGGGGAGGCGATCGAACGCGTGATGACACCGGCGGTCGCAGCGATGGACCGCCCCGACCGTTCGACGCGTCTGATGCTCGACGGCACGGCACACCTGGTGACCACCCTCGCCACGTGCCCGGTGCTGATCCTCGTGTGCGGCAAGGCGGTCTACCCGCCGCAGGCGCCTCGGGAGTCGTTCGTGTGGTCGTCGGTGTATCCGGCGGCGCAGAACCTCATCGTCGCGGCCCGGTCGCTCGGGCTCGGAACGGTCTTCACCACGTTCCACGGCGTCGCCGAACCGGTGATCCGCGAGGTTCTCGGGATCCCCGACGACGTGCATCTCGGATGCCTGATCCCGGTCGGATGGCCGGAGCGGGAGTTCGGCCCGGTGAGCCGACTGGGCTACGACCAGGTCGCGCACCACGACGGGTGGCACGGAGACCTGCGACCGTCGTGACGAGACCCCGACGCGCGCGACGCCACGTGCGACCATCGTGACTTGATGTCGACGGGCCTCCGGCGCGATGCCGTCCTCGCCGGGGCGAAGGCGGCCACCGCACTCGCTGTCGCTGCGTTTCCGTTCGGCGTCGTGTACGGCGTGACCGTCGTCGAGAGTTCGGTCGATCGGTGGGTCGGCATCGCTGCGTCGTGGTTGATCCTCGCCGGAGCGGCTCAGTTGAGCTTGATCAGTCTGATCGACGACGGGTCGGCCTGGTATCTCGCCGTCCTCACCGCTCTCGTCATCAACGCCCGGTTCGCGCTGTACTCCACGGCGGTCGCGCCGGCGTTCCGGGAGTTCCCGGCCCGGTGGCGAGTCGGGCTCGCGTATCTGCTCACCGATCAGGCGGCGTCGCTGTCGCTCGCCCGGTTCGACACCGACAGCGACCCCGACAGCCGTCGATCGTTCGTCCTCGGCGCCGGCCTGTTCTTCGCCAGCGGCTGGTGGGTGGGAACGGTTGTGGGCGTGTTCGGCGGAGCGGTGATCCCGGACGAACTCGATCTGTCGTTCGCCGTCCCGGCGATGTTCATCGCACTGGCGGTGCCCGGAGTCACCGATCGACCGGCACTGGTCGCCGCCGTGGTGGCGGTGGTCGTCGCCGTTGCGGGAGCGCCGCTGCCGAACGGGCTCAACGTCGTGGTCGCCGCGGTGGTGGGGATCGCCGCCGGCCGACTGGTGGTGCGTTCTCCGGAGGTCCCGTCGTCGTGAGTCCGGCGGTCCAGGTCCTTCTCGTCGGTGTCGGGACGTACTTGATCCGGCTCTCGGCGATCGTGGCGGCGGGGCGTCTTCCGCCGCCCTCGCCGTCGACGGTGGCGACGCTCCGCCTCATCGCGCCGGCGGTCCTGGCCGCCATCGTGGCCGATCAGCTCGTGGTGTCGGACGGCGGAATCGACATCGAAGCGAGCTGGATCGTCGCCGCCGTGCTGGCGGGGCTCGCCGCCTGGAGGTGGCGGTCGGCGGCCATCACGATGGGCCTCGGCCTGGCCGTCGTCTGGATCGCCGACGCCCTCACGTAGCGACACTGTGGGTCAGGCACACAGTGTCGCTATCCGGGGAGCGGGACCCAGGGGTCGTGGTCGTCGGGGACGGTGGGGAACCGCTGATCGGTCCACTCGCGTTTCGCCTCCTCGATCCGGTCCTGGTCGGAGTGGACGAAGTTCCACCAGATGAACCGCTTCCCGACGGGCTCACCGCCGAGCACGATCGCCCGACCTCGGCCGGCGACCTCGGGGCGTGCGTCGCGGTCGAGGACGGCCATCGAGCCGGGTGGCAGCGGGTCGCCGCCCACGGTCAGGTCGCCGTCGAGCGCGAGCACGGCGCGTTCGGGGTGATCGCGACCGATCCCGATCGAGCCCCCGCCGAGCGACAGGTCGACGAGCATCAGCGGCGACGATCCGGTCACCGGTGAGTCGAGGCCGAACGCCGACCCGGTCGCGACGCGGATCGATGCTCCGGGCCGCTCGTCGACGGGGACCGCGTCGGCAGGTGCATGCTCGAAGATCGGAGAGCGGTCCTCGGCATCGTCGGGGAGCGCCACCCAGGTCTGCACCCCGAACATGTCCGACGTCCCGTCGAGGTCGTCGGGATGACCCCGCTCGGTGTGGGTGACGCCCGAACCGGCGGTCATCCAGTTCACGGCACCGGCCTCGATCGTCTGCACGGCGCCGGTGGAGTCGCGGTGCACCGCACGCCCCGACAGAAGGTAGGTCAACGTCGACAGACCGATGTGGGGGTGGGCGTCGACGTTCATCGCCACACCCGGCGAGAACTCCTCCGGGCCCATGATGTCGCAGAAGATGAACGGGCCGACGGTACGTCGCAGACGGAAGGGGAGGAGGCGTCGGACCGTCCCCGACCCGACGGGCCGGTCGCGCGGTTCGATGATCATCTCGACGGCCGTGTTGCCGGACGGCGGTCCCGCCGACGTCGACGTGCTCATTTCGTCACGATCCCACCGCGGCCCGCCGGCCGTCTCGTCCAGGCCCGAGGGCGCTCGGCGCCCCGTGCGAGACTCCGACGGTGAGCGCCCGGTCGGAGGA
>JBCCTP010000050.1:0-14804 GCA_039198505.1 Actinomycetota bacterium
CGATGACGCAGAATGTGTAACCGCGCTCTGAGTTGAGCCGCAGGATCGCGTCGCCAATGGTATTGAGAAGCGTGCGGTTCACGCCCGCGCCGACTTCATCGAGAAACACGATCTTGGCGGATCGGTGACGACTCGGTCATCGGGATCGGGAGCATCGTCACGAAGGACATCCCGCCACGCAGCCTGGCCGTGGGTGCACCCGCCGAGGTCGTTCGCACGCTCTGAACCGCTGTCCGATCGGCGGACGGATCGGACCCCGCGAGGCGGGCGGGGCCACCCTCCGCACCGGGTGTCGCGCGGTGCGATGTTTCGTACGGGATTCCGAACGCGTGTGACAGACTCGCGGCCCGATGGGCGGGCTCGGCGACGACGATCCGGCGCGGGCGCTGCGCGCCGACGCCGCCCGGTGGGTCGTGCCGCAGGAGTTCGGCGATCCGGCCGCGGTCACGCCACTGGTGCTGCTCAAGCTGCTCGTGCGCCACCCACCCCTCCGCGCGATGGCGTGGTTCCGGTTCGGGAGTCTGTGCTCCCATCGCGGCGTCCGTGGCATTCCCTCGTGGGTCCAGCGTCGCCTGCTCCGCCTCTACGGCCTCGAACTGGCGGTCGGAGCGTCGATCGGCGGCGGCCTCTACATCGCCCACCCGGTCGGATGTGTCCTGAACGCCGAGTCGATCGGTGACGACGTCACCGTGATCTCCCAGGTCACGTTCGGGACCCGCACCGACGGACGCTGGCCTCGAGTTGCCGACCGGGCGTTCTTCGGTGCCGGGGCCCGAGTGCTCGGCGGGATCGAGATCGGCGAGGACGCTCAGATCGGAGCCAACGCCGTGGTCCTGGAGGATGTGGCTCCCGGGTCCGTCGTGGTCGGCGTCCCTGCACGGCCGGTGGCGTGATGGCCGGTCGGCTGCTCTCGGCCTGCGGATCGGGACTCCGGGGTGGGCTCGGTGCTCTCGGGCTCGCCTCCGCGACCGCCGTCGCCGTGCCCGCGACCTACCTCGCGACGCTCACTGCGCTCGGTCTGGCTCGCAACGGCTCGCCGGCGGTGGGCACGACGACGTCGACGTCGGGGCGCGAACGGGAGCCGCGACGGATCGCCGTCTGCGTTCCCGCGCACGACGAGGAAGCGGTCATCGCCGAGACGGTCACCGCGTTGACGGCGCAGGACTACCCGCACGACCGCTTCGAGGTGCACGTCGTCGCCGACAACTGCTCGGATGCGACCGTCGAACTGGCAACGAGGGCCGGCGCCACCGCCCACGACCGTCGGGCTCCCGACGAACCCGGTAAGGGAGCGGCGCTCAACTGGCTCCACGATCGACTCGACGGCTTCGACGCGTTCGTCATCGTCGACGCCGACACCCTCGTCGACCCCGATTTCCTCGCTGAGATCGACCGCGCCCTCGATCGCGGGCATCGCGTCGTGCAGGGCTTCTACGGTGTGCTCGAACCCGAGCAGTCGCCGGCCGTCGCGCTGCGGTACGCCGCGCTCGCGGCGCGACATCACCTCCGTCCGCTGGGCCGTCGGGCGCTGGGTGGGTCGTGCGGTCTGTTCGGCAACGGCATGGCGTTCGACGCGTCGGTGCTCGAGACCCGGCGATGGTCGGGCCACCTCGTCGAGGACGCAGAGTTCCAGCTCGAGCTGCTGCTCGACGGGGAGATCGTCGACTACGTACCGAGCGCCCGGTTGGCGGCCGAGATGCCGACCTCGCTCGACGAGTCCGAGACACAACATCAGCGCTGGGAGCTGGGACGCGCGCAGATCGCTCGACGGTTCCTCCCTGAGCTGATCCGATTGATCGGTCGCAACGGCCCGCGACCTCGACACGTCTACGTGGATGCGGCGCTCGACCAGGTCACGCCGCCCATCTCGGCGCTCGCCGCGGCGAACGGTGCCGTCACCGCCGTCGGCCTCGCGTCCTGGGTGGCGGGCGCTCGGTCGGGACGCCTCGTGACCGCGGTCGGGCTCGGCTCGATCGGCGTCCTCGGTCTCCACACGGTGGCCGCCCTCCGATCGGTCGGGGCCCCGGCCTCGATGTATCGGGCTCTCGCCGCCGCGCCGCGGCTCGTGGTGTGGAAGCTGGGTCTCCTCAAGGACGTCTCCCGCCGACCCGATGACGTCTCGTGGACCCGCACTCAGCGCAATGCGGACGCCCGGGTCCCGTGATCCTGCCATGATTCGTGACATGCCACTGCCCGCCGTCGTCCTCGGGGCGCCGGTCGACCCGCTCACGATGGACTCGTGTCTGGAGCGCATCGGCGACCTCGTCGACCACGGACGGCGGACGGGCCGCGTCCATCAGATCGCCACCATCAACGTCGACTTCCTGGCCAATGCGGTCGACGATCCTGATCTGCTGTCGATCTTCCAGAACTCGTCGCTCGCTCTGGCCGACGGCATGCCGATCGTCTGGACGGCGAAGCTGCTGGGCACGCCGCTCCCCGAGCGCGTCGCCGGCGCCGACCTGGTGCCCCGGGTCGCCGTCGAGTCCGGCGAGCGAGGGTGGAAGGTGTTGTACTTCGGTGGGATCGGTGACGTCGCGCAGCGCGCCGTCGACAAGATCCGGGCCCAGCATCCCGACGCCGACGTCGTGGCCCAGGAGGCGCCGATGATCCCCGACGTCGACGACGTCCCGGCCGAGGTGCTCGAACAGATCGCCGAGCACGATGCCGACATCGTGTGCGTCGGGCTCGGCAATCCGAAGCAGGAACGGTTCATCCGCGCGCACGGCGCCGCCTGCGGGTCGCCGGTCATGATCGGCGTCGGCGGGTCGTTCGACATGATGGTCGGCGACCGGCGGAGGGCGCCGGGGTGGGTCCAGCGCACCGGAACGGAGTGGATCTTCCGTGCGTTCCAGGAGCCGACGCGGCTCGCCCCTCGATACGCCGACGACGTCAAGATCGCCGGACCCGCACTCTGGCGCTCCGTCCGGCACGCCCGGTCGTGCCGGTCAGAGTCAACGCTGACGGTGGTCGCTGACGCGCAATCCGTCCACGTCCGTCCGGGTCCGTTCGACGCATCGGCCTGGAGGACGACGCTGGCCGGGCTCGATGTCGACCGGTCCCCGCGGTCGGTCTCGATCGATCTCGAGGGCGTCGACGCACTCGCGCCCGAGTCACACGCAGCTCTGATGGCCCTCGTCCGAGGTTCGCGATGCTCGGGTCGACCGGTCCGGTGTTCCGGTCGGTCCGCCGCCCTCGATCGGTGCCTCGACGACTACGACACCGGTGTTTGGCTGCGCAGCCAGTGGGCACCCTCGTGCGGTGGAGCGTCGGCGTGACGTGTCTCCACGTCGAACCGGCGGGCGCGGCGGCGCGGCGGATTCGTGCTGCCCGACCCGTCGCCGGACCGGCCGAGGCGCCGGAAACCGCCCCATCGATCACCGCTAGCCTGTCGGCGGCCCGCTCACCGAGGAACGAGACATGACCGACACCAAACCCCGGGGCACGTCCGACTTCTCGGCACGCCTGGTCGACAACTTCTTCCGCCGGTGGCTGCTGTTCCTGCTGCCGATTGCGTTGTTCATGGGCATCGGTGTCCTGACGGCGGCGCGGGCGACCCCCGAGTACACGGTCGAGGCCACGCTCAGTGCGTCGTCGAACCCGTTGCTCGAGCAGGTCGAGGTCCGAACCGGAACGATCAACGACTTCGAGTCACCGGCCGAAGGGACCGCCCGCCTCATCAACGAGCGTCTGCGCACCGACGCCTTCGTCGACGAGATCGCAGACCGTTCGGGCTTCACCGAGCTGCTCGAGATCGGTCTGCTCGAGCGCGACATCTTCCGCGAGCAGGTGTTCGCCATCGAGGAGGGTCAGAACTTCCTGACCGTCTCGGCCACGTGGGACGACCCCGAGTCGGCGTTCCTCCTGGTCGACTCCACGGTCGAGGGGTACCTCGACTACGTCAACGAGATCGTCAGCGGCGACAGTCGCAACGCCGTCATCTTCCTCACCCAGCAGCTCGACGACGCCCGCCAGGAGGTCGTCGCGGCCGAGGCCGCGTTCTCCGACTACAGCGCATCGTTGCCCGAGCTCGTGCCCGGCCAGGAGCGTCCCCCGGAGGACCAGCTCGTCCTCGGTCGGCTCAGCACCTCGATCGAGACCGCCAATGAGCGCGTCGCCACGCTCGAGGCCGAGATCGACGCAGCCGAACTCGCCGGCGAACAGGCAACGAGCGAGGCGGGGCGTCTGCTGCGCATCGTCGACCCGCCGGTGCTGCCCGACGAGCCCGAGTCCCAGCTCCTCAACCAGCTGCTGAGTCTCATGATGTTCACCGTCCTCGGGTTCCTCGTGGCCATCGCGGCGCTGGTCCTCGTCACGGTGCTCGATCGCACGGTGCGCTCCGAGGAGCAGCTCGCCCGGATCACCGACACCTCGACGGCGGTCGCCGTCCCCCGCATCAAGGCCCTCCGCGAGTCGAAGCGGGCGGCGAGACGAGAAGCCAAGCGAGCGAACAAGCGAGAGAAGGCAGCCTGATGGCACGTTCCCCCCGACGCGTCGCCGAGCGGCAACGACACGACGACGACACCGAGCAGACCGACAACACCTCCGCCGCCGAGTCGGCTCCGCGGCGCCGCAGCAGTTCCGGCAGCAACAGCAGCAGCTCGGCCGGCGCCCGCCAGCGGCGCCGCACCGAGGACGGCGAGACCACCGGCGGCGGGGGCCAGCGATCCCCGCGCTCGGGTCAGAGTCGTCGCTCCGACAGCGGCGCTCGGCGCAGCGCGGAGTCGTCCGCCGCCGCACCGTCCACCGCTGACGACCGCCCCATCCGCAAGCGCCGTCGCGCCGAGGACCGCGGTGAGGTCGAGCCGCCGGTCCCCATCGACCGCTCCCGTCCGACTCCTGCGCGCCGTTCCAGCGACGAGGGTCGGCGCCGCAACTCGCCCGCCAAGGTGCAGGTCGAGGAGATCCGGCCCGACTTCGCCCACCCCGAGGTCATCGAGTCGATGCGGTACATCCTCAACCGCCACGAGCTGATCACCCGGCGCTCGGTGCCGCGGTCGATCGCGGTCGTGTCGGCACTGCACGGGGAAGGCGTCACCACCCTGTCGCTGGCGCTCGCCGAGACCCTCGCTCGCGACTTCGAGCGGTCGACGTGTTGGATCGACCTCAGCTGGGAGGACGGCCGGAACCAGGCTCTCGACGACGCACCGATCGGGCTGCGCGAGGTCATCGATCGCGAGGTCGACATCGACGAGGCGCTCGCCCGTTGCGACGAGACCGGCCTGCGTCTCCTCGCTGCCGGCCGGATCCCGCCCCGCGACCGCCACCGGCTCGCCCGCTCGGGCGCTCTCGACCGGCTCATCGAGGATCTCGGGCAGCGGTTCGAGACCGTGGTGTTCGATTCGCCGCCGGTCCTCACCACCAACGACTCGCTCGCCGTGGTGCGCCACGCCGAGTCCCACCTGCTCGTCACCAAGTGCGGGTCCACGACCGCGTCGCAGGTCAAGGCGGCCGCCGCCGAGCTCGAGCGGGTCCCGCAACTCGGAGTCGTGCTCAACCAGTTCCGCACCCGCACGCCCAAGTCGATCCGCCGCCTGTTCAGCGAGTGACGCCCGCAGTCGACCCGACCGCCCCGCTCTCATGCAGGTCCTGCTGCTGTTCCTCCTGACGGCCTTCATCATCGGAGGAACATCTCTCGGAACACCCATCCGACGGCGGCCCTGGCTGCTCTTCGCTGGATGTAGTGTCGCCGCCGCGATGTACTACAGCATCCGGGTGGTCCAGTGAGCGTCGTCGAGTTGTCGCCGACCAGCCGCGGGTCGATCGACATCAAGTCGACCGACACCCAGGCGCGACGCAACCGCCGCCAGTGGTGGGTGGCGTACGCCATCGTGATGCTCGGCGGTCTCTTCGTCGCCGCCATCGCGTACCGGAGGTCGTATCAGCTGTACCTCGGCGTGTCGATGGGCGTGCTGCTCCTGCTCATCGTCGCCTGGATCAAGTTCCCGAAGGCGAGTTTCGGGACCACGGTCTTCCTCGCGCTGCTCGGCGACGGCGTCACGGTCGCGTGGTGGCCGTTCACCAAGAACCTGTCGAGCCGCGAGTCGATCTTCTTCCTGTCCGACGGGGTGTCGTTGAGACCCGTGGAGATCGTGGTGCTCGCCGCGCTCGCGGCGACGGCGTATCGCAACATGGCCCGGATCGGACGCCCCTTCGTGAAGGCGCCGCTCGTCTGGCCGTTCCTCGGGTTCCTCGGCCTGATCGCCATCGGGCTGTACACCGGCCTGTCGAAGGGTGGCGACATGCGCGTCGCCATCTTCGAGAGTCGGCCGCTCATCCTGCTGCCGCTCGTGTACATCCTCGCGATCAACACCCTCGAGACCCGCGCGGACTATCGGCGGGTGTACTGGGTGGCGCTCGCAGCGATCGTCATCCAGTCGTTGCTGTCGCTGCAGTACTACAGCAACCTGCCACTCGCCGAGCGTGAGCAGCTCGAGGCGCTCACCGAACACGGCGCAGCCATCGGCATGAATCTGCTGTTCGTGTTCCTCATCCTCGCCATGGCCACGTACGGCGTGGCCAAACGGGTGCGGTTCACGCTCCTCGCCGCATCGGTCCCGGTGATCGTCGCGTACCTGATCTCCCAGCGGCGTGCGGCGGTGGTGGCACTGGCCATCGCGCTCGTCATGTTCGCGGTCACCTTGTTCTGGCGTCAGCGGCGCACGTTCTGGAAGGTCGTCCCGTTCGCGGTCATCGTCACGGTCGGCTACCTCGGCGCATTCTGGAACTCCGAGTCGTCGGCGGGATTCCCCGCCCAGGCGGTGAAGACCGTGGTGTCGCCGGATCAGGCGTCCGAGAAGGACCAGAGCTCCAACCTCTACCGAGACATCGAGAACTTCAACCTGTCGTTCACGATCCGCGCCGAGCCGGTGTTGGGCCAGGGATTCGGGCGTCCGTTCCTGCGCCCGCTCCCGCTGCCCGACATCAGCCAGTTCGAATTCCACGAGTATCTGCCGCACAACTCGTTGCTGTGGTTGTGGATCAAGATGGGATACCTGGGCCTCGGCGTGATGCTGTACATCATCGGCCGCAGCATCGTGCAAGGAGTGTCGAGATTCAGACGGGTGCCGGCCGGGATCGACAGTGTGGTCGCGTTGAGCGCCGTGTTCTTCGTGGTGATGTTCACCGTGTTCCTCTACGTCGACATCGCCTGGGAATCTCGCAACGTCATCCTGATGGCGGTGTCGATGGGGCTGTGCACCGGTCCGCTCCGCAAGGCCGACGACGAGCCCGACCCCACGGTCGACGACGACGCGCGGCTCCGCCCGGTCGACCCGACCTCGCTCGAGACCCCGGTCGAGCAGCTGCGGCTGGTCCCCGGCGGCTCTCGGTCGGCGTCGGCGGTCCGCTGATCCGTCAACGACGTCGGCGGACGCGTCGAACGTGTCAGTCGGCGCGATCGGCGACCGACGCGACCGATCGGGCGAGACGTTCGGCGTACACGTCGATGTCGGCGTGGGCGACGACCCACCGTCGTGCCTCGTCGCCGAGACGTCGCCGTTCGACGTCGTCGTCGATCAGATCGAGCAGTGCGGACCGGAGGGCCTCGACGTCCGCCGGAGGGACGTACCGGCCGGTCGATCCCTCGACGATCGTGTCGGTCTGACCGGGTGTGCGTGTGCAGACCACCGCTCGCGACATGGCCATGGCCTCGAGGATCGTGGTGATGCCCGCCTGGAACTCGACCTCGACGAGCGGCATCACCACGAACGCCGAGCGGGCGTAGAGCTCGCGCAGTTCGAACAGGTCGAGCCGCCGGATCTCGACGTTGTCGGGAATGTGCTGTCCCTCGGTGGAGTCGGCCTTCGTCGACCACGGGCTGGCGGCCGCGATGACGACGTC
Source organism: Actinomycetota bacterium (assembly GCA_039198505.1). Lineage (GTDB taxonomy): Bacteria > Actinomycetota > Acidimicrobiia > Acidimicrobiales > Ilumatobacteraceae > Ilumatobacter_A. The sequence continues at coordinate 7,843 of JBCCTP010000050.1, forward strand.
GACGTCGAGACCGTCGACCGCTGCGAGAAGCGTCGGGTAGTCGCGTCGCTCGAGTCCCGCACTCGAGATCACCGGCCGCCCGCCCGCGGACGGTGTGACGACGTCGGACTCGGCGAAGAAGTCGGTGTCGACCATGAAGGTCGTCAGCTCGACCCGTTCGGCGTCGACACCGAAGTCGTCGCGGATGATCTCGGCCTGGCGCGAGCTGTACACGAGCCAGCGGTCGATCGCCCGGGTCAGTCCGCCGAACCGGATCACCCGCCTCTTCGGGGTGGTCGACACGATGTGCACGATCATGACGTGCCGCGGCCGACGTCGGCCGAGACGACACAGTGCTGCGAAGGGGAGACCGACCTGTTCGCCGTCGGTGAGGACCACGTCGTAGCGGGTGCGGTGTCTCCAGCAGTACCAGGCGAGCAGCGGGCCGGGACCCGCGCGCTCGAGCAGACGTCCGATGAGACCGGATGCGCGTCGAGCCTCGATCGTGTCGACGACGTCGGCGCCCATTGCCTCGGCCATGACGCGGTAGTCGGCGCGGGGCCGACGCCGATCGGCGACGTCGTCGTCGAGAGTCTCGGGGATGGGGCCCGACACCGTGAGCAGGACCCGCGGGTGGTCAGCCACCCGCCGTGACCTCGACGCGGTTGATCGAGTACGGGGTGAAGGTGAGCTCGAAGGAGTCGCTGTCGAGAGCGGTCGCATCGGTGCTCGACTCGGTCATCTCCTGTGCGTCGAGCGTGGGCGCCGACGACGTCTCGACGGACACGGACACCGACGAGGCGTCGTCGACCGAGAACGATCGAGCGATCGGGTCGTCGGTCGGGTTGAGCACGATCACACTCCACGTCCCGTCGTCGCGCAGCGTGGGGTACACCGCCAACTCGCCGTCGTCGTCGACCGGGTGCAGCTCGTCGCCCGTGGCGGTCCAGTGCGCGAACGCCGAGAACGTGGGCAGTCGTTCGTTCGTCTCGAGGCTGATCAGGCCGTAGTCGGCTCCGGTGTCGGCCGCTCCGTTGGCGAGATTCCAGTGGTTCGCGATCGGGATCTCGTTGGTGACCATCTGGCCGAGGGTGTCGGCGATGAACAGTGCGTTCGCGGCCGAGGTCATCGATCGCTCGGTGTCGCCGTCGATGAAGCTGATGAGGTTGTACTCGGTGATGGCGATCGGCACGTCGGCCGGCAGCACCGCTCGGACGTCGTCGATGATGGTCGGCCACATCTCCTCGGCGCGGCCGACAGCGGTCTCGGGTGCGGGGGACTCGTCGAAGCCGTAGTCGTGCACGATGTAGAAGTCGAGTGCCTCGCCGGCAGCGAAGATGACCTCGTTGCCCCAGTTGCCCCACTCGTCGGGCTCTCCGACGCCGACGGCGCCGACCTCGATCGTCGGGTCGACCCCGAGCATCGCCTCGCGGATGGCCAGGAAGCCGTCGTTGTCGTCGTCGCCGACGACGTACTCGGCTCCGTCGCACGTCCACACGTCTTCCCAACCGAAACTGGGGCACTCGCTGCCACCGGCGTCGGGTCGTCCGCCGTAGACCTCGTTGCCGACCTCCCAGAGCTCGATCCGCACCGGGTCGACGAGACCCTTGGCGGCTCGCAGCTCGGCCCAATTGCCGACGGTCCCCCAGTCGCGGCCGTCACGATCGATGCCGATCTCGGTCTCGTCCTCGACGTCGCCGTTGAAGAACGACACGAGGGCGGCAGCGGACTGCGCCGTCTCGTTGATCGACACGGTCCAGATGCCCGGGATGTCCGTGTCGAGCATGAACTGGGCGAAGTCGCTCGGCGTCGCCGCCCACGGCCAGAAGCAGTCGTCGGGATCGCCCCATTCGCATCCCGACCAGCTGTACGAGTTGCTCCAGCTGCCGCCGGGCATCCTGATCAAGGTGGTGCCGGACGCGATCGCTTCGCGCTGGAACGCCGGGTCGATGAGCTTGCCCGGCCGGACCCATGCCGGGACGTTGGTGCCGAACACGCGCGGGTCGATGGCGATCCCGGCGGCCGAGGCGTCGAGAGTGATGTCGGCGGTGGCGCCATCGAGCTCGAGCGTGCGCGGCGGCTCGGTCGGCGTGGGGGCCGCCCCGCCGTCGTTCTCGGAGGCCGACGACGCCTCGATGACGATCGAATCGGCGTCGGCCGGGGGAAGTGGGTCACGTCCGCACGCGGCGGCCACCAGCGCGACGCAGATCACGGCCGGGACGGCCGTCCGGAGGGCGGATCGGTTCACGATCCGCCGAATGTAGCGGTCTCGCCGGGACGCCGTGGGTCGCTCGCCGTCCACCGACCGCTCGATCGGCGCGGCCCGGGTCACCTCGGAGCGCGCGACGTGCGCACGATCCGTCCACATCTCTCGTAGGGTTCGGCCGGTGGAGAACCGGGCGACGGAGGACGCGTCCCCGGGCGGGACGAGCGCCGTCGACCTCGACACGGAGTTCGACGACCTGCCTGCCGGGCGATCGCTGGGGGAGAACGTCTCGTCCCTCTTCGCCGCCCAGATCATCACGTGGGTCATCGCGGTGGCGCTCGTGGTCCTGGTCCCGCGCTTCCTCGGTGCCACCGCCATCGGTCAGCTGCAGATCGCCGAGTCGGTGTGGGCGATCGCTGCCGTGTTCGCCGGTCTGGGGACCGAGACCGTGGTCACACTCGACATCGCTCGCGACCGACGGCGGGGCCCGCAGGTCATCGCGCCCGTGCTGCTCGCACGTGCCCTGTTCTTCATCGTGGCCGCCGGAGCGGTCGCGGTCGTCGCTGCCACCCTGTACGACAGCGATCTCGCTCTCCTGTTCGTGATCGTCGGCTGCGGCATGGTGTTCGCCGGAACCGCCGAGGTGGGGGTGGCGGCGCTCCAGGGTTTCGAGGACCTGGCCGTCCAGTCACGGGCCAACATCATCGCCAAGGCCGTCAGCGCGGTGGCCGTGTTGATCGCCCTCTTCGCCGGAGCCGAGATCGAGACGATCGCCATCATCGTCGCGGCCACGGCGGGCCTGTACACCCTCCTCCTCTTCCGGTACGTGCGTCGCTACGCCCGGATCGAGTGGCACGCCACGGTCCGCGAGGCGATGACCGTCGCCCGGCGGGGTCTGCCGTATCTGTTCGGCGGCGCCACGATGGTGGTGTACACCCAGATCGACTCGATCGTCATCTCGCTGTTGATCGACTCCGAGCAGGTCGGGTGGTACGCCGCCGCCGACCGGCTGATGGCGACGTCACTCTTCGTGCCGACCGCGCTCATGACGGCGTTGTTCCCGGTGCTCGCACGTCTCCACAACGAGGATCGCGAGGCCGCCGAGCGGATTCTCGACGACGGATTCCGGTCGCTGCTGGTGCTCGCGTTGCCGATCGGGGTCGGGATCATCGTGATCGCGCGTCCGTTCACGCAGTTCCTCTACGGCGACGACTTCATCGAATCCGGACCGGTGTTCGCCGTGTTCGGCGTCGTGCTGGCGATCATGTTCCAGACGATCCTGCTCGGCCAGTACGCGGTGGCGACCGGACGGGAGAAGTTCTTCTTCGGCTTGCTCGCCGCCGTCACGGTGCTGTCGGTGCCGCTCGACCTGGTGTTGGTCCCGTGGACCAACGATCAGTTCGGCAACGGCGCGATCGGTGGAGCGCTCGCCTACGTGGTCACCGAGGGCATCGTGCTCGTCGTCGCCGTCAAGGTGATGGCGCCGAACGTCGTCAACGGGGCGATGCTGCTCCGCCTCCTCAAGTGCGGTGTGGCCGCGGGTGTCATGGCCGCCGCGATCTGGCCGCTCCGATCGGTCTTCGTCCTCGTCCCCATCGGTGTGGGGGCCGTCGTGTACCTGATCGGGATCGTCGTGTTGCGCACGCTCGACGAGCGGGAGACCGAGGCGGTCGGCGCGCTGGTCGACCGGGTCCGGCGGCGCGGCGACGACGACGGGTCGACCGACGACGGGTCGACCGACAGCGGGTCGATCGACGACGGCCACACCGACGACGAACCGCCCCCTGTCGATCGCCACGACGCCGGCGACGTCCCCGAGCGTGGCGCGACCTCGGCCACGGACGACAGCGACCGCGACGCCGGGGATCCCGACCGTTCCGGCTTCCCGCCGCCGTGGCCGCCTCCGACTCCGCGCTGATAGCTTCGCGCCCGATGGCGGGCGGATCTGGTCTCTCGGACCGAGTTCGTCTGCCCGACCGCCTCCGTCGCTCGGCCGACCCGATCGACGCCGGAGAGGCGCCCGTCCTGCTCTTCTTCTCGGACTTCGAGCGCGACAAGCTCTTCCGTCACGACCGCTACCTCCAGCGTGTCGTCCGACCGATGCTGGCCAAGGTCGGTGTGACCGGACGGGTGTCCGGCTTCCAGATGTGGTTCCGTCTGCTCGCCCACGCCCTCACGCTGCGCGGCGAGACCGTGATCATCAACGACCGATCGCTCGCCCGACGGCATCCCGACTGGCCGGTCGGACTCGTGGGCTATCCCCACCTCCTCGACGACTGGACGTTGCCCAATCCGGCCGTGCTCGGCCCGGCGATGCTGAACCATCCGGCCGAGGACCCCGACCTGATGACCGATCCGCGCTTCCGTCACTACCTGGTGACGTGCTCGTGGATGCACGATCTCTTCCGGCCGGCGTTCGGCGAGGGAGTCGAGAGTTGGTACGCCGGCATCGACGTCGATCTGTGGCCGTCACCACCCGACCGAGAGCGGTCGATCGACGTGCTGATCTACGACAAGATCCGCTGGAACCGAGACACGCTCACGCCGGTCCTCCTCGATGCGGCGGTGCAGAAGGTCCGGTCGGCCGGCCTGTCGTTCCGAATCGTGACCTACGGCGCCTACGACCACGGTGAGTACCAGCAACTGCTCGCTCGGGCGCGCTCGATGATCTTCCTCTGCGAGCACGAGACCCAGGGCATGGCCTACCAGGAGGCGATGGCCTCGGGTGTTCCGATCCTGGCGTGGGACAACGGCACGTGGCTCGATCCCGACGCCGAGGAGTTCTCCGACGAGCCGATCCCGGCGTCGTCGGTGCCGCACTTCTCCGACGAGTGCGGCGAGCGGTTCCGCACACCCGATGATCTCGACGAGGCGTTCGATCGGTTCTGGGAGCGCCGAGTGGACTACCGACCGAGGGAGTTCGTGCGCGATCACCTCTCGGTCTCGCAGTCGGCCGACCGGTACATGGCGCTCTACGAGGCGCTCCAGCCGGTCTGACCGACATCGTCGGATGATGCGACCCGACATGTCGGAACGATGACGATCGTGTCGAACGTGTGACTATCCTCGCGTTGCGCTGACGTCCGCCCGGCGCGGACCGACGAACGGAGCGAGAGAAGTCATGCCACGTCCATCGTCACCCTGGCCCCGACGCGCGGCGGCGGCCGTCGTCGCGGCGACCGCCGCCACCGCAGTCGCAATCCCGGCGATCACGTCCGCCGAGGTCGAGACCGGTCGCCCCGACCGCGTGCTCGACACCCGTGAGGGTGTGGGCCACTCGGGCCGCGTCGGTTCCGGCGACGTCGTGCAGCTCTCGCCGTCCGAGCTCGGCGTGTCGGCCGGATCGGCGGTCACGCTCAACCTCGTCGCGACCGGCGCCTCGGCCCGAGGTTTCGCCTCGGCCTGGCCGTGCTCGGGCGAGACCGACGACACGGCGATTCTCAACTACGAGCCCGGCGACGTCGTCTCGAACTTCGCGGTCCTCGGCGTCGACGCCGCAGGCCTGTGCCTGAGCGCGAGCACGGCGGTCCACCTGGTGGCCGACGTCAGTGGGTCCCTCGACGGCAGCGACGTCGACGCGCGATCCCCGGTCCGCGTGGTCGACACGCGAGACCGCGGCGGCCGCCTCTCGGGCGGAGATCTCCGGCGGATCGATCTGGGTGACGCCGTCGACGTGCCGGACGGAGTCGGTGGCGTCGCCGTGAACGTGGCCGTGACGCGCTCGTCGGCCGGCGGGTTCCTCAGCGTGATCGCGTGTGACGCCTCGCTTCCGCCGTCCACGTCGACGTTGAACTTCGGCGCCGGCGACGTGGTGTCGTCCTTCGCGATCGCGTCGATCGACGGTGACGATCTCTGCGTCTGGACGAACGTCGACGCCGACCTGATCATCGACGTGTACGGCTGGATCACGAACGCCAGCGACCTCGACGCCCAGACGCCGCAGCGACTCGTCGACACGCGCGTCGGCCGTGGCATCACGGGCGCTCTCCCCAGCGGTTCCGAGCAACGGGTGCGCGTCGCCGGGCTCGCGGGTGTGTCCAACCAGGCCGAGGCCGCGGTCGTCAACTTCACGCTGACGCGGACCACGAGCCGCGCCTTTCTCACCGCGTGGGATTGCAGCGGATCGCGACCCACGTCGTCGGTCGTCAACGTCGGAGCCGGAGCGACCCGAGCGACCCAGGCCCTCCTCCGTCTGGCGAACTCCGGGGAACTCTGCCTGCGCGCCGTGAGCGACGACGGTCGCCCGGTCCACGTGATCGCCGACGTCGTCGGGGCCGTCGCGGGCGACGTCGACCGTCCCGTTCCGCCGCCGCAGCCCGAGCCGACCGGACGCTTCGAGACGCTGCCGCCCGGATCACCTCTGCCGTCGAGCGCGGACTGCGCTGCGCGGGTGCGTCCCGCCGCCGAGACGCGGCCGGGCAACGCGGTGTACAACCAGACGGCCGGTCGGGCCAACGACGCCTTCGCCGATCACGAGCACGCTCTCTTCCGTCGAGTCGACGGCGCCTTCACGGGCACCACCGACGAGATCCTCCAGTGGACCGCGTGCAAGTGGGGCATCGACGAAGACGTCGTCCGGGCGCAGACCGCTCTCGAGTCGTGGTGGCACCAGACGACCGAGGGCGACGTCACGGGCGACCAGAGCGCCTGCCACCCCGTTCTGCGTGGTGGAAGCCAGTGTCCCGAGTCGATCGGCCTGCTGCAGGTGCGATTCCTCTACCACGGTGAGGCGTACGAGGACGAGAACGCGATCCGGTCCAGTGCCTACAACGCCGAC